>CAYVLO010000321.1:0-4423 GCA_964452125.1 uncultured Anaerolineaceae bacterium
GCGCTGCTTCTATTGCCTGCGCTGCACCGCCGGGTGCCCGGCGGCCTACGCCATGGACCATACCCCGGCCCAGATCCTGCGCCTGGTCCAGCTCGGCCAAAAGGACACCCTGCTCCACTCCTCGGCCATCTGGCTGTGCATCGGCTGCGAGACCTGCGGCACCCGCTGTCCCAACCAGATCCACGCCGGCGCCGTCATCGATGCCCTGCGCCACATCGCCATCGAGGAGGGGGTCGCTCCTGCCGAGCGGTCGGTATTCAAGCTGCACGAGGCCTTTCTCGATTCCATCCGCACCTGGGGTCGCCTCCACGAGCTGACCATGATCCTCCAGCACAAGCTCACCTCTCGCGACCTCTTTTCCAACCTCGACATGGGCCTCGATATGTTCCTGAAGGGCAAGATCCACCCCTTCCCTTCCCGCATCCAGGGACACCGCCAGGTCAAGAGCCTGTTCGACCTGGACGATTCTCAGGAGTAGGGGGGACGGGATGCTGTTCTCTAGATTGAGGGGGTCATGACCACACGCTACGCGTTCTATCCTGGCTGTACCCTGCACTCTACTGGCGTCGAGTTCGGCGCCAGTACCGAGCTTGTCTGTCGCGCCCTCGACCTGGAAATGGTCGAGATCCCCGACTGGAACTGCTGCGGCGCTTCGTCGGCCCACTCGATGAACCCCACCCTGTTTCTGGCCCTGCCGGCCCGCAACCTGGCCCAGGCCCAGCAGCTCGACCTCGATACCGTGGCCATTCCCTGCGCCGCCTGCTTTTCGCGCTTGGCGGCGGCCGACCTGGCCCTGCAGGAGGACGCCGATTTTCGGGCCCGCATGGAACAGGCCCTGGACTTTCAGTACCAGAACCGGGTCCGCCCCAGGAACCTGCTGGACATTCTGGCCAACGACTTTTCCCAGCAGGCCCTGACCCAGCCGCTGAAGCGGCCCCTGGAGGGTCTGAAGGTGGTCTCTTACTATGGCTGTCTCCTGGTGCGCCCGCCCCAGTACACCCAACTCTGGGACGACCCCGAGCACCCGACCACCATGGACCACCTCCTGTCGCTGATGGGCGCCGAAGTGATGCCCTGGAGCTATGGCGTCGACTGTTGCGGCGGCAGCCTGACCCTGAACCGCTCCGACGTCGTCGTCCACCTGGTGGACCAACTGGCCCGCGGCGCCCACGACGCCGGGGCCGATGCCTTTGTCACCGCCTGCCCCATGTGCATGGCCAACGTCGATGGCCGCCAGCTCTACCGCGGCGGGCCGCCCTTGCCCCGCCCGCCCAAGCCCGACTATGAGCCGTTGCCCATCTTTTACTTTACCGAACTGATGGCCCTGGCCTACGACCTGCCCCTGCGCAAGGTCTGGTCGCGCCATCTCGTCGATCCCAGACCCCTGCTCAAGGGCCTGGAGCTGATTACCTGACATGGATACGCCCATGACGATTCCCACGGACGATCTGCCCAACCCGGTCCTCGTCGTCGGAGCCGGTATCGCCGGCATGGCCGCTTCGCTGCACCTGGCCCACCTCGGCCTGCCGGTCTGCCTTCTCGACTCGGCGCCGACCATTGGCGGCTCGATGCACCTGTTGGACCACACCTTCCCCACCAACTCCTGCGGCCTGTGCCTGATGCTGCCCCAGCAACCGGCCTTTTGCCCCACCTTCGAGTGCGACCTCCACCCCAACATCCGCCTGTTGCCCTACGCCGAACTCCTGTCGCTGGAGGGTGAGCCCGGCGCCTTAACCGCCACGGTGCGCCACAAGCCCCGCTTTGTGGACCCGGCCCTGTGCACCGGCTGCGGCCTGTGCGCCCCGGTCTGCCCCGAGTCGCGGCCCCACGACCACGAGGGCCTGCTGGCCCCCACGCGGGCCATCTACCGCCCGGCGGGCCTGCGCGCCGTGCCCGACACCTGGCTCATCGACCCCGTGGCCTGTACCCGCTGCGGCCAGTGCGTCGAGGCCTGTCCCACCGGCGCCATCGACCTGGATGCGGCGCCCAGCGAAGAGACGATCACGCCCGCGGCGGTCCTGCTGACGCCGGGCTTCTCCCCGTTCGACGCCCGCATCAAGGGCGAGTACGGCTATCGCGTCTACGACAACGTCCTCTCGGCCCTGGAGTTCGAGCGCATGGTCAGCCTGGCGGGCTCTTCGGTGGCCCATCTGGCCCGCCCGTCCGACGGGAAACCGCCGCGCAAAGTGGCCTTTGTCCACTGCGTCGGCTCCCGCGACAACCTGTGCGGCGCCGGGTATTGCTCCTCGGCCTGCTGCATGTACACCGCCAAACAGGTGGCCCTGGCCAAAAAGCTGGACCCCGACCTGGAGGTGACCGTCTTTTTCATGGACCTGCGGGCCTTTGGCAAGGATTTCGAGGCCTACATCGACGCCGTCCAGGCCCTGCCCGGCGTCACCTACCGGCGGGCCATGCCCTCCTCGGTCCACCAGCGCCAGCGCACCGGGGAGCTACTGGTCACTTACGCCGGGACCGACGGCGCGCTGCAGGAGGAGGCCTTTGACCTCCTGGTCCTGGCCATCGGCTTTGCCCCGCCCCAGGGCTTTCAGGACCTGGGGCGCGCGCTGGGGCTGGACCTCAACGAGTATGGCTTTGCCCGCACCGACGCCTACCACCCCACCCTCGCCGGGCGGCCGGGGCTGTTTGTGGCCGGCGCCTTTCGCGAACCCAAGGACATCCCCGAGACGGTGGCCGAGGCCGCCGCGGCGGCGGCCGAGGTGGCCGCCTTTGTGCGGCCGCAGCGCCCGGCCCCCGCGGACAAGCCGTTGGGGGTCCGCGACGTCTCGGAGGAAGAGCCCCGCACCGGGGTGTTTGTCTGCGCCTGCCACGGCGAGCTGGACGGCCTGGACCTGCCCGCTCTGGTCAAAGGGGCCCGGGCGTTGCCTGGCGTCGAGCATGCCCAGCTCCTGACCGCGGCCTGCTCGCCCCAGGGCCTCGACGCCCTGGTTCAGGCCATCGGCGACGCCGCCCTCAACCGGGTGGTCCTGGCCGGGTGCTCCCACCGCCTCTATGCCGACCAGTTCGACGACGGGATGCGCCGCGCCGGCCTCGACCCGCGCCTCCTGGCCCGGGTCAACCTCCGCGACCAGGTGGCCTACCCCCACCCCGGCGCGCCCGCCCGGACCGGCAAGGCCCTTTCGCTGGTGGCCATGGCTGCCGCCAGCGTGCGCGCCCTCCACGGACTCGACGCCCTGGGCCTGACCGCCCGCCAACCCCTCACCCAGAGGGCGCTGGTCGTGGGCGGCGGCGCCGCCGGATTGACTGCTGCCCGGCAACTGGCCCGCCTGGGCCTGCCCGTCCATTTGGTGGAGCGAGAAGCCGAACTCGGCGGCCAATGGCGCCCCATCCGCTACCAGGTCGACGGCAGCGACCCCCAGGCCGCTCTCCAGGACCTGCTGGACCAGGTGCAGCACACCGAGGGACTCACCCTCCACCTCCAGACCCAGATCACGGCGCTGGAAGGCGACCCCGGTCGCTACCGGGCCACCTTGACCGGCCCGGAGGGGGAACAGACCCTGGAGGTGGGCGCCGTGGTCGTCGCCACCGGCGGACAGCCGGCCCCGACCACCGAGTATCTCTATGGCCAGGACCCCCGCGTGCTGACCCAGCGGGAGCTGGAACAGCAGATCGCCGACGGCACGCTGGCCCACGCCCGCTCGGTGGTCATGATCCAGTGCGCTGGTTCCCGCGAGCCGGGCCGCCCCTATTGCTCCCGCATCTGCTGCACCCAGGCGGTCAAGAACGCCCTGCGGCTCAAGGAACTCCGGCCCGAGCTGGACCTGTACGTCCTCTACCGCGACATCCGCACCTATGGCTTTCGCGAGGCGGCCTACCAGGAGGCCCGCGACGCCGGGGTGGTCTTTATGCGCTACGAGCTGCCCCACAAGCCCCAGGTGGCGGCCCGCGCCCAGGGCCTGTCGGTCTCGCTGACCGACCCGGTCAGCGGCCTGCCCCTGGAGCTGAACGCCGACCTGCTGGTCCTGTCCACCGGCATCGACGCCGGCGACCAGAAATCGCTGGCCTTGACCCTGGGGGCGCCCCTCAACGCCGACGGCTTTTTCCAGGAGGAGCACGCCAAGATGAAGCCGGTGGACCTGGCCAAGGGGGGCCTGTTTGTGGCCGGGCTGGCCCACAGCCCCCGCTTCCTGGAGGAGACCATCGCCCAGGCCCAGGGCGCGGCCCTGCGGGCCGCCGCCTTCCTGGCGCCGCAAGAGGTGGCCGACCGCCCCACCGCCGTCTGGGTGAACGAGCGGCTGTGCAGCTTTTGCGGGTTGTGCGTCGAAGCCTGTCCCTTCCAGGCGCGGGTGATGAACTATGATACCCGGGTGGCCGACGTCGACTATGCCCTGTGCCAGGGCTGCGGCGTGTGCGCCATGGTCTGTCCCAACAAGGCCACCCTGCAAAAATCCCTCGAACATGGCCA
>CAYVLO010000322.1:0-4408 GCA_964452125.1 uncultured Anaerolineaceae bacterium
AAGATCGGAATGAGAGATGCAAGTCCTAAAGAGATTGTTTCTATATCTAAAACCGTACTGGAAGACGTTGGTTGTCAGTCTTCTCTTATTGTTGGGGCGAGCGGGCCTGGAATTGATCCCACCCCTCTTCCAGCGGTCCATTGTGGACGATGTGATCGTGACCGGGGATCTGGCCTCGCTGCCGCTTCTGTTGGGCGGCATGGTGGGCGTGTATCTGTTGCTCCAGGCCACCGATGCGGGCGATCTGTACATCCGCCATTCGCTGGGCGAGCGCTTTATCTTTGACCTGCGCGTGCGCCTGTACGAGTATTTGCAGCGCCTGTCATTGGGATTCTTTGAGCGTACCTCCACGGGCGAACTCATGTCGCGGGTGACCAACGACGTCGCGGTGATGGAAAGCTTTGTGACCCACGGTTCGGCGCTCTCGCTGGCAGCCTTTTTGCGTTTGGTTATGAGCACGGTGGTTCTGTTTGTGCTGGATGCACGCCTGGCGCTGCTGGTCTGTATCCCCATTCCGATTCTGGTCATTGCCTTGCGCCTGTTCAACAGCCGAATTCGGCCGGTCTATCGGCGCGTTCGGGCTCGGCTGGGTGACATCAATGCGCGCCTGCAGGATAGCCTGTCGGGCATTCATGTGATTCAGGCGTTCGTCCAAGAGTCTCAGGCGCTGGATCGCTTTCGCAACGAGAGCGAGAACTATTATCAGGCCAGGGTGCAGGGTATCCGTTACTGGGCCACCTTCTTCCCGGCGATGCGCTTTGTGGCAGCCATGGGCACGGTGATCGCCCTGGGCGCTGGCGCCGTGTTTGTAGTCAACGACCAATTGTCTCTGGGCACGCTGGTGGCCTTTTTGGCCTATGTGGTTTCCTTTTATGAACCCGTCCACCGCCTGACCGAGATAGATAACGTGTTTCAGGAGGCCATCGCCGCAGGGGAGCGGATCTTTGAGCTGATGGATGAAGAACCGGATGTTCAAGATGCCGCCGATGCCTTTGATCTGCCCCCTTTGAAAGGAGCTGTCGAGTTCGACGACGTCCATTTCCGATACGGCACCGGCGATGAAGTGCTGCACGATGTGGAATTCCGCATGGCGCCCGGTGAGGTCGTGGCCTTGGTCGGGCCCAGTGGGGCGGGCAAGACGAGCATCGCCAATCTGTTGTGCCGGTTCTACGATCCGATTCACGGCAGGATTTTGATCGATGGCGTCGATTTGCGTCGGGTGACGCTGGCCTCGTTGCGCAGCCAGATCGCCGTGGTGTTGCAGGATACGTTCTTGTTCAATGCGACGGTGCGCGACAATTTGCAGTACGCCCGGCCCACAGCGACCGACGACGAATTGCAGGCGGCGGCCAAAGCTGCCTACGCACATGAATTCATCATGTCGCTGCCCGATGGATACGACACCGAGATCGGCGAGCGGGGCGTTCGCCTGAGCGGTGGACAGAAGCAGCGGTTGGCTCTGGCCCGCGCCATCCTGGCCGATCCCAAGATCCTGATCCTGGACGAGGCCACCTCTTCGGTCGACGCCGAGGCCGAATTCCTGATCCAGCAGGCGCTCGAGTCGGTGTTGGAGGGGCGCACAGCGCTGGTCATTGCCCATCGTCTCAGCACCATCCGCAATGCCGACAAGATCATTGCCTTGGAAGAGGGCCGCATCGTCGAGGTGGGCGATCACCTGGAATTGCTCCAGCGTGGAGGGCTATATAGCCAGCTTTATCAACGCCAACTGGAGCTTTCGAGCTAGCAGCCTGTCGGAGAGGGTTGTCATTCTGAGGAACGGAGGCGGCAAAGCCGCCGGAGCGACGAAGAATCTCGCCATTAGATCCCATTTGACAGCCGAAAAGCGAGATTCTTCGGCCCCTTCGGGGCCTCAGAATGACAAAATAGACGGCGTTTTGCCTCGGTGGTTTTCTCTCCGACAGGCTGCTAGCAGCCGATGGATTCGTAGGAGTGCCTGCGTAGAATAAAGTGGGAGGCGACATGAAAGAGTTTGTGGCGGCGTGCGTGCAGATTGCGTCCACACCGAACGACGTGCAGGCCAACGTCGACAAGGGGGTGGCCTGGCTGGAGCGCGCAGTCAAGGAATGCGAGGCGGAACTGGTTGTTTTCCCCGAGACGGTTACGACCACGTTTGTAACCGGTCTCGATGCCTTTGAACTGTGGGATCTGGTGGACGATGTGCCTGGGCGAACCACCCGCGATATCCAGGCCGCCGCCCGATCGCTTGGAGTACACGTCGCGTGGCCCACCTACCGGCGCGGACCTGAGAGAGGGACGATCTACAATTCGTCGGTTCTCATCGGGCCCGATGGCGAGGTGATCGGCATCTATGACAAAACCCATCCCTTTCCGGTCGAGCGCCAAGAGTGCGGAGGCTGGGTGACTACAGGCCAGCATGCGGAGGTGTTTGACACCGCGCTGGGCAAGATCGGGATGATCATCTGCTATGATGGCGACTTTCCCGAGCTTTCGCGCTTGCTGGCCGTCAAGGGGGCCGAAATCATCCTCCGACCCTCGGCTTTGCTGCGCAGCTATGACATCTGGTACATCACCAACTGCGCCCGCGCGTACGACAACCACGTGTACGTGGTGGCGACAAATGCTATCGGCCCGGATGCAGGCGGCAGTTACTACTTTGGGCACAGCATGATCGTGAATCCCATCGCCTGGCGGTTGGCCCAGGCTCGGGGTGTCGAGGAGATTATCGCCTCCAAGCTCGATCCCGACCCGATGCGCCACATCACCTGGGGCAGTCCAAGCCTTCAGGTGTTCGACCACCTGCAGGATCGCAACCTGGCGATCTATGAAGAGATCCTTCGGGAGGCGCGCTCGCAATTCGAGCCTGGCCAGCGGCTGTACTAGCAGCCTGTCGGAGAGAAAACCACCGAGGCAAAACGCCGTCTGTTCTGTCATTCTGAGGCCCCGAAGGGGCCGAAGAATCTCGCTTGTTGGCTGTCAAATGCGATCTAATGGCGAGATTCTTCGTCGCTCCGGCGGCTTCGCCGCCTCCGCTCCTCAGAATGACAGCCCTTTCCGACAGGCTGCTAGCGAGCCCCGACCCATAGTACTCCAAAGGGAGACATCGATGCAAGCATTACAGGATATCCGTGTGTTGGACATGACCCGAGTTCTTGCGGGTCCTTTCTGCGCCATGATGCTGGGCGACCTTGGGGCCGACATCATCAAAGTGGAGCGCCCGTTTGCAGGGGATGACTCGCGGAGCTGGGGCCCGCCTTTTGTCGGCGAGCCCTACGGCCCTTATCCGGGCGAGTCCGCCTACTTTATGGCCGCCAACCGCAACAAGCGCAGCATTACCCTGGATCTGAAAACGCCCGAGGCGCAGGAAATTGTGCGCCGGCTGGCTGCCCAATCGGATGTGTTGATCGAGAATTATCGGCAGGGGGCGCTGGAGCGTATGGGCCTCGGCTACGAGGACCTTTGCGCCGTCAACCCGCGCCTGGTGTACTGCACCATCAGCGGCTATGGGCGCACCGGCCCCTATGCCGACCGGCCCGGCTATGACTTTATCATCCAGGCCGAAGGCGGGATGATGGGCATTACCGGCCCCGAAGAAGGCCCGCCCTACCGGGTGGGCATCCCCATCGTCGACATATGCGCCGGCATGTTCGCGGCGACCGCCATCCTGGCTGCATTACACAGCCGGGATCTGACCGGCGAAGGCCAGTTCGTGGACATCTCTCTCTTGGATTCGATGGCTGCCCTGCTGACCAACGTCGCCTCCAACTATTTGGTGGGGGGTCTCGAGCCCAAGCGATACGGCAACGCCCATCCCAACCTGTCGCCCTATGAGGTGTTCCGCGCCCGCGATCGGTGGTTTGTCCTGGCGGCGGGTAACGAGCGGCAGTGGGGGGTCTTTTGCCGGGCCATTGGTCGTCCCGAACTGGAGCACGATCCGCGTTTTGCCACCAATGGCGTGCGCGTGCCCAATCAAAAGGAACTGAGCCCGATCCTGGCCGAGGTCTTTTCCACGCGCGACGCCGATGACTGGCTGGCGATCCTGCAAGAGGCCGGGATCCCCTGTGGACCGATCAACTCGGCTGCCGATGTGTTCCAACACCCCCAGGCGGAGGCCCGCCAGTTGGTGCTGGAGGCCGACCATGCCACGGCAGGTACGGTCCGCTTTCCGGGCTTCCCCTACAAGCTGTCGGGCACGCCGGGTGAGGTTCGTCTTCCGCCGCCCACCTTGGGCCAGCACACCGACGAAATTCTCACCGAATTGCTGGGTTGCACGCCCGAACAGGTGGCCGATTACCACCAGCGAGGCATTGTCTAAAGAAGAGGCCTGGCAGATCCATCCCCGGACCTGCCAGGCCTCTTTTGTGGTCGTCGATCCGCTTGTGTATACAGGTCGGTGGGAATTCCTGTAGGGCCGCAAAGAGCACCGTCA
>CAYVLO010000323.1:0-4408 GCA_964452125.1 uncultured Anaerolineaceae bacterium
TCGCCCCGCGTGGTCTGCCCTGCCTGTGTGTAGGGGCCGGTTTGAAACCGGCCCGTACGGTGCGCGCCCTTGGACACTCCCGCCTGCGCAGGAACGACAGAATGGCCGTCGCCCCCCTTACGTCACCTCGCGGGTATAGTTGGGCAACAGCACCGGCGAAGGGATCCGCTCCTCCTCATCAAAGGCGCGGCATGCCTCCTCAAAGCGCGTCACGTGCTCCAACGACAGGCGCTCGGGCGGCCGCCCGTTCTGGGCCACCTCTTCAGCCGCCGCCCGGCCCGCCCGCCGCCCATAGACCAGGATCTCCAACAACGAATTGCCGCCCAGCCGGTTGCGGCCATGGACGCCGCCCGACACCTCCCCCGCCGAGAACAGGTGGGGCACCGTGGTATGGCCGTGGGCGTCGATCACCAGCCCGCCGTTCTGGAAATGGAAGGTGGGATAGACCAGCACCGGATCGGTGCGGATATCGATGCCAAAGCGGTGGAACTGCCGATACATGGCCGCAAACTCGGCCAGGGTGGCGCCCGGCCCGTGGATGATATCGACCATGGGCGTGTCCAGCCACACGCTGAGCTGGCCTGCCGGCGTGAGAATCCCCCGCTTCCGCACCTGGCACTCGCGGATGATGGCGCTGGCCACCGTGTCGCGGGTCTCCAGGTGATAGATGAACTGCTCGGCGTCGATGTTCACCAACTGGGCGCCCATGCCCCGCAACTTTTCGGTCACCAACTGGCCCACGATCTGCTCGGGAAAAGCCGCGCCGGTGGGGTGATACTGCATCGAATCCAAAAAGAGCAGCTCAGCCCCCAACCGATAGGCGATGGCCAACCCGTCGGCCGTGGCGCCATAGTGGTTGGTGGTGGGGAACTGCTGATAGTGGAGCCGTCCGCTGCCGCCAGTGGCCATGATGGTGCGCCGGGCGCGGACGACCAGGTAGTCGTCCGTTTCCAGATTCTGCAGCAGCGCGCCGCCGCAACCGCCCTGACCGTCGCCCAGCAGCTCGATGGCCGGCGAGAATTCCAGCACCGTCACTTCGGGATAGCTGCGCAGCTCGTCGCGCAGCGTGCGCATGATCTCCATGCCGGTATAGTCTTTGGCGGTGTGGATCCGCTTGCGAGAGCTCCCCCCCAGGTGGATAGTCTTCATGGTGCCGTCGGGCTCTTTGTCGAACAGGCAACCGAGGCCCTCCAGCCAATGTACGATCCCCGGCGCATCGCACACCAGGGCTTCCACCAGATCGGGCACGTTGGTGAACCCGCCGCCGCCGATGGCGTCCAGGTAGTGGATCGCCGGCGAGTCGATGGGCTTGTCGGCGGCCTGGATGCCCCCCTGGGCCATCATCGTATTGGCGTCGCCGTGGCGCAGCTTGGTAGCCAGCAGCACCTGGGCGCCGTGCTCCCGGGCCGTGATCGCCGCCGCCGTGCCTGCCCCACCGCCGCCAATGACCAACACGTCGACGTCATAGTCGGGTTCCAGCGTGGGGAACCGGGCCGGGTCCACCCGGCTGCGCCCCTCCATCACGGCAGCCAGCTCCAGCGGCATGCGCATCCCGGCCGAGGGACCCACGCGCAGGGGCCTCATCCGGTCTTGGACATAGTCGGGATGGTTGCCGCTGATCAGAGCCTGCTTTTCCTCCATCGTCAGGCGCGGAAAGCTCTGGCTCAGGCGCTCGCTGCGGGTGGCTTCGACCCGCTCTTTCAAGGCTTCCAACTGGGGTGGATAGGGCATGAGATCTCTCCTTACACCTTTGACGCCAATTCGTCCCGCAGCCGCGCCTGGTAATCGCGCAGCCAGGCAATCCGCTCGGCGATGATCTCGCCGCCCCGCGCCGTGTACGACGCGCCTTCGGCGCTGGCAATGACGCGGTCGATCAGCGCCGGGACCTGGCTCACGTCGCCGCGGTACTCGCCCGCTTCGGTGGCCCGGGTGATGGCGCGAGCCAGCCCGATGGCGCCCACAAACTCGGCCACGTCGGCGTCGTACAGGACCTTGGCTTCGAGCGTCTGGGGATCGGGCCCGCCGTAGCGGCTGTGGGCCTCGATGGCATGGCTGACGGCCTGCACCGTCTCCTCGTCCCAGCCCAGTTCGCGCAGCATGCCTCGCGCCATGCGGGCGCCCAGTTCGTAATGCCGCATCTTGTTCAGCGGCACCCCAATGTCGTGCAGGTAGGCCGCTGCGCGCACAATGCCCAGATCGGCTCCCTCTTGGGCGCCCAGCGCCTCGGCCAGCTCACGCACCCGTTCGATGTGATCCATCCCGGCAAAGCTGGCCGTGCTCTGCATCAACGTCGCCGTCTGCCGGATGAACTCCAGGTCGTGATCGGACATCTCCATCGTGTCTCCCTCCTTTGTCCCTCGCCTGTCGCGGGGGCGCGGGACCCGATGATCCCGCGCCAGCCAATCTCTCGTTATGTCAATCTTCTATCGCCGCTATAAGCTCCCGGGCCCGGGCCACCACTGGCGCATCGATCATCTTGCCATCCAACGCCACCACCCCATCGCCGCGGGCGGTGGCCTCGTCAAAGGACGCCAACACCCGCCGCGCCCACTCGATCTCGGCCGCGCTGGGCGCCCAGGCCTGGTGCACCGGCTCGATCTGGTTGGGGTGGATCAACAACTGGCCCGAATAGCCCAACCGGCGCGCCTGGCTCGCTTCGGCCCGCAGGCCGTCCTCGTCTTGCAGGTCGGTGTAGACGGTGTCGATGGCCCACACGCCCGCCGCGCGGGCCGCCACCACCACATGGGCGCGGGCATAGGCCAGCTCCTGGCCCTCCCGGGTGCGCACCGCCCCCAGATCGCGCGACAGGTCCTCGCCCCCCAGGCACAGGGCCTGCACTCGCGGGCTCGACCGGGCCAGCTCCAAAGCCCGCAGCACGCCCAGCGCCGTCTCGATCATCAGCAGCACCCCCAACGACCCGGCCGCCAGGCCCTGCTGGGCTTCCCAGCCGTCGAGCCAGCGGGCCAGCGCCTGCACCTCGTCGGGATTCTCGGCCTTGGGCAGGCAGACGGCGTCCACACCGCCGCCGGGCAGGGTGGCAGCCAGGTCGTCCTGAGCCAGCCCACCCGTCCAGCCGTTGATGCGCACCACCACCTGGGGACCAAAGGGCCCGGCATCCAGCGCCTGGCGGATCAGCCCGCGGGCCTCGGCCTTGGCCTCGGGCGCCACCCCGTCCTCCAGGTCCAGGATGACGGCATCGGCCGCCGCCGTCCGCGCCTTTTCCAACAGGCGCGCCTTGGCGCCCGGCACGAACATCAGGCTACGCAGTGGAGTCTGTACCGGCATGGTTCACACCTCCTTCTCAAATTGCACCATTTTCACAGCAGCAGCTCCCCATTTGGAGTGCGCGATCTTTGCGGCAACAAACGACCTACCAAGGCAGGGGCCGCACTCCAGAGCCAGGACGCGCTCCTTTTTGGAGTGCGCGCCTGGCTGACCAGGACGTTTGCTTGCGCGATTTAAGTGCGCGCCTGGCAAGCCAGGACGCTTGCAATTTTGGAGTGCGCGCCTGGCAAGCCAGGACGCTTGCAATTTTGGAGTGCGCAAGCTTGCTTGCGCAATTCCTGCGGCAGCAAGCTGCCGCACTCCAGAATTTCACTCACTGACCAGGACGCTTGCTTGCGCCATCTTTGCGGCAGCAAGCGTCCTACCAAGGCAGGGGCCACCCTCCAATACACCACACTCGACCATCAGAAATCATCTGCTACATTAACACGAGAGTAGTCGCGTGATAGCACCTGCAGCGCCCATTTCGCATCAGCTTTTTGGCGAAACCATCCCATTGAACACCAACGGTAGTCTTCCGCCCGCTCAACAAAGCCATGTTTTACCGGGTTGTTATGGACATAGTTCATCCGTGCGAGAAAACTGCTTTCATACGTAAGACAGGTATCCCAATACTGAAACCAGACCTTGCGACCTATGACGCCATCGGATTTGTTCAGCCATACCGCCGCCTTCGAGTGTAACGCCTTGATCATCGACCGCAAGGTGAGTGCGTCCTCTGGGGCAATGGCCACAAAGTGATAATGGTTGGGCATGATGGCCCAAGCCTGCAAATTCCACCCCCACTGCTCGGCCTGATCAAGCAAGGTCTCCAACAGAAAATCGCGCTTGGCATCCGTATCGAAAAGCGAGGCCTTGCGGAAGGTCCCGGCAGTAACCATGTACGCTGCACTCGGCACAAACAGATGGGAGGGAGCATGGATCCCTTCGCGAAAGATGATTTCTGCAGACTCACCCATCCTGTGTCTCCATGATCTCAAATCACCTCAAGAGTACACTGCCTGGCTGGCCAGGACACTTGCTTGCGCGATTCCTGCGGCAGCAAACGCTTTTGGAGTGCGCAAGCAAGCTTGCGCAATTCCTGCGGCAGCAAGCTGCCGCACTCCAGAATTTCACTCACTGA
>CAYVLO010000324.1:0-4407 GCA_964452125.1 uncultured Anaerolineaceae bacterium
GGTGCAGGTCTGCGCGGCCCTGGAAAAGGCCCAGGTACCCCGTATCGTGCGGGCCATCACCACCGAGCTGCACGATGGGGCGCTGCTGTTGGTGATGGCCTATATGCCCGGCGGCGACCTGGCCTCCCTGCTCCGGCAGCACCCGGACGGGCTGCCCATCGACCGAGCCGTGGGCATCGCCCAGGATATCCTCGTGGCATTAGCCGGGATCCACGCCCACGCCCTGGAGATCGTGCACCGCGACGTCAAGCCCAGCAACGTGTTGTTTGACGAACAGGGTACGGCCCACCTGGCCGACTTTGGGCTGGCCCAGTTGGCCGGCACGAGCGGCCGGTCGCAACTGCAGGGGGGTGGGCATCCCGGCACGCTGATGTACATGGCCTTCGAGCAGGAGGCCAGCCCCCACAGCCTGACGCCCGCCGCCGACCTCTATGCCCTGGGCTGCGTCCTGTTCGAGATGCTGACCGGCAAGCGCTACAAGCGGGTGAGGCCGGGGACGGCCCCGACCAGCCTGCGGCCCGAGGTGCCGGGGTGGCTGGACGAGGTCCTGGCCCGCGTCCTGGATGCAGACCCTTGGGACCGCTGGCCCGACGCGTCAGAGATGGCTACGGCCCTCAGGAACCCGGCGGTGCTGGCCCGGGCGCAGGCAGCGGAGGAAGCTGCTCGCAAGAAGGCGGAGGAGCGCGCCCGGGTCCAAGCAGCCGAGGAAGCACGGCAGCGTGCCAAAGAGCGAGCGCGACGGCGGGCGGCTGCCCGCGAACAGGCCGAGACCGCCTACGCCTCCGGGCGTTGGGCCGAGGCGCAACAGGCGGCGCGGGACTGGCTGGAGCTGGACTCAGAGTCGGAGCGAGCAGCCGCCGTCCTGGCGGAGGCCAAAACGATGGAGCAGGCGGCGGCGTTGCAGCGCACCGCCACCGGCCTGGTGGTCGCCACTCCGCAGAACATCACCTGGCTGCTGTCGCAACCCGAGCCACCGAAACGGATCTGGTGGGAAAAGGCAGCCATGGAGCTGTGCCTGGTGCCGGCCGGTGAGTTCTTGATGGGCAGCCCTGAGAACATGGGCCAACCCGATGAGCATCCCCAGCACCCCGTCTATCTGGATGCTTATTACCTGGGCCGCTACCCGGTGACCCAGGCCCAATATTATCGCTTTGTGCTGGAAACAGGCCACCGAATCCCACAACGCGAAGAGGATTGGTCCAGGCCTTATGACTGGGACCCGGAGCAGAAAACTCCGCCTCAGGGAAAGGGGAACCATCCCGTGGTATTGATCGGTTGGGATGATGCAGTGGCCTACTGCCAATGGGCGGGATTGCGGCTGCCCACGGAGGCCGAGTGGGAGAAAGCCGCCAGTTGGGACCCGGCAGCGAGGCTTAAACGCATCTATCCCTGGGGGGACAAATGGTATTCCGACAAATGCAACACATGGGAGGGAGGAAAAGGAGGTACCACGGCGGTCGGCGCCTACAGCCCCGCGGGCGATAGCTCCTACGGTTGCGCCGACATGTCGGGGAATGTGTGGGATTGGGTGGCCGACTGGTACGCAAAAGACTACTACAGCGGGTCGCCCGAGCGGAATGCCCTGGGGCCGTCGACGGGCATCGTTCGAGTGCTGCGGGGCGGCTCCTGGTACATCAGTGCAAACGCTGCACGCTCTGCCTACCGCCTCAGAAACTATCCGCACGACAGGTTCAGTGACAACGGGTTTCGTTGTGGTGTGTCGTCCACGGCTTCTCCGTAAGTTCCGTTTGCTGAATTCTGGGGGGAGGGTCTGGGTCACGAAATGTTCGTAAAGCCGAGCGAGAGGCTCCTCAAGGGGCGATCTCGCGATCAATGGGAGGTGACCATGAACAAGCAAGTTGGTTCGATCGCAGGGGGATGTTTGACCTTTATAGCGGGTATGGTGGCTGGGGCATCGATCCTGGTCCTGGCCCTGGTCGGCTGGGCCCTGGTGCGGCCGGCGGACCTGTCGCCGCTGGAAAATCGCCTCAGTCCAGGCGGCGCCGACCTGGAAGTACGCGTCAGTGAGGCATTCTTTAACCAGGCCGTGGCCGATGCGCTGGTTGAGCGCGATCTGGATAACCGCCTGGCGCGCATTGTGGTGGACGTCCGTCCCGGGCAAAAGCTGGAAGCCACGCTGGAGGGGCAATTTAGCCTGGATAGCGCAGTGCCCACGACCCCTCTGGTCACCTCAGAAATCGCGTTTGGCCTGGACGAAGGCTTGCCGTCGGTGCACATCCAGCGCGTGGGGGTAGGGCCCGTCTTTGTCGTGCGCGATGCCCTGCCCGACTGGATGCAGCCTTATCTTGAGGCGGCTGAGGAGGCCATGATCGAGGCGATGGTCAGCCGCATCAGGGATCAGGAATTTCGCGTCACCACGGTGCAGACCGATGAAGAAGCTATCATCCTGGGCATCAGGATGGACCAACCGTAGGAAGACCGTCGATTGACGGTGGTAGCATGGGACTGTGGGATGTCGGCGGTCTGCAAATTCGCCGAGTGGGCCTGGCCCTCTCAAATATCCTGTGCGCACTTTTCATCGAGGTTGAGGCATGTTTGACAATGAAAGGTGCCGGTATGCATTGTCAAAGCTTATCGTCAAACACATAGAAAATGGAGGAAAGAATGAACGTCAGACGATCTATCCATCTCATCACAGCGTTTTTGGTTATGGCAGCCCTTTTCACCGCCGTCGTGAGTTGCGGCGGGGCCGAGTCTCAGATTATCGGCAAGTGGCAGTTCGTCGACAGTGCAGAAACCATCGAGTTCTTCTCAGATGGAACGGTGATGACCGGCGGCTCGCTGCCAATGGGCGGCAGTTATGATTTCGTCGATCAAAACCGCATCCGCATTCAGTTCGGCGGGCTGGGGGCGCTGGCGGGGCCCCAAATCTTTGGGGTTCAAATCTCGGGAAATCGCCTTGCGCTGGTACCTGAGTACGACCCCTCAGGTGTGTGGGAGCTTGTCCGAGTGAAAAAGTAGGCGCCCTCTCCAACGGAACTGGAGGATGGGCAGAGCCGGAGGAAGCCATGTCTCACCTGATCGACAAGGATGGCAATGTATACGAAAAGGGGTCGTTGAGCAACGAATGGCGTCCACAACAGGGTCTGTTCAGCCCCAAGAAAGACACGAACCTGTTCGGCCAGCCCAATGTTCAGCGCAACCTGTTGGGGCAGCCAGAACAAGCGCGTAACATATGGGGCCAGCCGGTCCAAAGCAACGAAGGACGGACCCTCTTTCGACCCTCCAGCAGCAGCGCCTCATCAGGTTCCGGAAGTGATGCAGCCGGCCTTATCGGCCTTCTTCTCGTCGTTGGTCTCTTGATTGTCGCCGTCTATGTCGCCAGCGCTCTGCTCACTCTGTTGGTGCGCATCCTGAGCGGCCTGTACCATGGCTGGCAGGAATTGATGAGGCGCTATCCGTGGCCCATGCGGGTCGTGAACCTGCTGATAGCCATGGCCATTGTGGGGGGCGCCCTGCACCTCGCCGGTTTCGAGCAAAAAGCAGTCGCCGCCGGCGCTGCGCTTGTGCCCGCCGTCTGGGGCTGGCTGTGGCTCACTCGCCATCTGCCCCTGGTCTTTATGCCCATCAATGCCCTGCTGGCGGGAGGTGCTCTCTGGCTACTTGCCAGCCTGACTCGGGCGGTTTGGGAGCCCACTTGGATCACGTTGATCAGTGGCCTGCCCGTGGTGGGGAACCTCCCCTTGGTCCTGGCAGCCCTGCCCATGGCCCTCTTGCTCTGGGGCCTGGGTATGAAAAAGTGGCCCCGAGTGATGGCACCGGTCAATTCGCTCGTGATCGGGATGCTGGCGTGGTTTCTGCTGCTGCGTGTGTGGGCCGACTGGCAACCGCTGTGGGGGGAGCTCACTGCCCCTGTGCCGCTTTTGCCTCCAGTGAGCTGGTTGATCCTTCTGCTGCCACTGATCGTGTGGTTGTGGCACAAAGGCTACGAGCAATGGCCCTTGCCCTTTACGGCACTCAACCTCCTCGCTTTCGGTGGGTTGCTCGGTCTGACCGCCCACCACACGCAACCGGTCTGGCTGGCTACCTGGCGCGAGTGGGCGGCTGGCTTGCCTTTCGTAGGCATGCCCATTCTCTTCATCGGCCTGAGCCCTGTGGCTTTGTGGGGCTGGACCAAGATGAGCCAGCGGTGGGCGCGCGTGTTCCAGATACCCAACCTGCTGCTCAGTGGGGGAATCCTGTGGTTGATCGCGGACCGAACACGCACCTTATGGGGGGATGCCTGGCACGTGGTCCAGGGAGATGTTCCCGTTTCTCTCGACCCAGCGATCTTTGTTTTGTGCTTGCCCTTGGGGCTATGGGTGTGGCAGCAGGGCAGTCAACGATGGCCCCGGTACTGGGGCATTATCCGCGCCTTGACCTATGGTGGCATTTTCTGGTGGGCTG
>CAYVLO010000325.1:0-4397 GCA_964452125.1 uncultured Anaerolineaceae bacterium
AGAACAGACGGTGTTTTGCCTCGGTGGTTTTCTCTCCGACAGGCTGCTAGGGCAAAACTCCAAGGCCTCCAAGATCGGAATCCCCGACCTTGGAGGCTTTTTTTGTCGATTCGCTTCTGCGCCGTTTTCCCCAGGGGTTGGCCTGCCTATACCCGTCCCACCACCATCGAGATCAGAATGTCGGTTCGAAACACGAGGGTTTCGTTGCGAGCCTGGGCGGCATCCAGTTCGGCGTGGATGCGTTTCAATCCATCCGCATAGGCCTCGTCGCTGAGGAGGGCGAGTTGGGAGCAGGTATTCTTTTGCAGAAAGGGATCTGTGAGCACGGCCCGGCCCATTTTCGAGTGGTGGATGCGATCCACCGGTTGGCAGGACACATGCTCCATGCCTGCTTCCAGCATCCAGCTCAGAATCTGGCCCCGGGAAGGGAACCGGGCGAAATCAGTCTCCCGAGTGCCGGGGAAATACCGGTAGACGTACCAATCGTCGTGGTGGGCGTGGGGATCGGAGCCGATCACCGCCAGGGCGCCGCCCGGCCGCAGAAGGCGGGCCGCTTCGACGACAAACGCCCGGCCATCGCTCAAATGATGGATGGCGTTGATGCAGGTTATCAGGTCAAAGGCATTTGATGCAAAGGCGAGGCGTTCACCCCGACCTTGCACCAGACACAAGCCCGGCAGCGCGCGCTGCCGGGCTTGTGTTAACATTCCGAGGGATAGATCCAGGCCGGTAGTCTGGCATCCCTTGCTGTAAAGTCGCGCCAGCCAATGGCCGGTGCCGCATCCCACTTCCAGGACATCCAGGGCAGGGCCTTCTTGCACCAACTGGTTCAAGGCGCGGGCGATCCCTGGCCTTTCGACATCGGACTCGAAGCGGCGATTGTAGGTGGCGGCAATGCGGTCGTAATTGACCTGCATGGGGCGGCTATCCTGACGGTTTTCGGGCCTCGCGGTAAAAGGTATCCTCGGCCTCCCGGAACTGCTGTTCTTCGCGATAGTCCGGCGTGTCCAGTAGTTCGAGAACTGTCTGTTCGCTGCGCCGGGCTACAGGCCAAGAATCTTCGCTGGCCATGCGCAGCGCCAATCGAGCGGCCAAGGTCGAGGCCTCACGCAGGGAGGTCAGCTCTACCTTGTCGACGGTATCGTACTGGGTGTGACCATATCCCCGCCCGGCCAGCGATTGGACGGCCGATTGCATGCCGCCTGTGGGCACCCCTTTCATAAAGAAGGGAAAATGATCCGAGAAGGCCGAGGTCGACTGGCCCACGGCAAAGGGCAGCGCCATTTGCTGGCTATACTCTTCGAACAGGGGCTGGAGGCCGAGCCACTCGTTGAGGACAATGTCCCGCTTGTTGTTTGAGGCGCCGGCAGCGTCCATGTTCAGGTAGAAGCGAATGTTCGACAATTCGTCGGCGTGAGCGGCCACATAGGCCGTCGATCCCCACAGCCCGATCTCTTCGACGCCCCACAGAACAAAGCGTACAGTACGGGGCAGCCTGGGCGCGTAGGTAGCCAGGAGGCGGGCGGCCTCCAGGACCGATACGGCGCCCGAGGCCGGATCTTCGGCGCCCTGCGAAATATCGTGGCCGTCGTAGTGACAGCCCAACATGACGATTTCGTCGGGCTTTTCTGTACCCGGCAGGTCGCCAACCACGTTCCATGAGACCATCGGCTCGCAGCGGTCGGTGGTCGTCAGTCGGATTTTGACCTCGCCGTGTCGGGCCATGAGGCGCTGGAGCAGCGCGCCGTTTTCCAGGCTAACCGAAAGGCCGGGAATCAGGCCCTCACCGTGGTGGCCGACGTCGCCGGTGGCGGGACCGAAGCCAGGGTAATGGTTGACAAAAATAAACCCGACAGCCCCGGCCAGGAGGCTGCGCCCGTACTTTTCGCTGCGGTGCACCCAGCGCTTGTAGCCTTTGGGGCTCACCACGCTGCTTGTCATCACGATCTTGCCTTTGATCTCGTCGGCGCGACGGTCAAAGTCGGGGGGCGCCCCATCGCCCATGTCGACGATGACGGCTTCCAGGTCGACGGCGGGCGAGTGGGGCAGGCTGATGCAGGGGATGACCTTGTGGATCGGGCTGACGATTTCGAGCCGAGCCTCTCCCCGCACCCAGCCCACATAGTCGATCGGTTCCAGGTGGACGTTCTGCAGGCCATAGGCCTTCATCTTGTCCACGAAAAAGTCGGCTGCCTTTCGCTCACCTTCGGTGCCGCCAAAGCGCGATCCGAACTCGTCGCACAGGACGACGAGATTGTCCATGGGTTCGGTGCTGGTATAGGCGTCTCCTTGGATCTGCTGGTCGACGCTCTTGAATGGATTGGGTTTGGTCATGATTCTCCCTCGTGTGGTAGGTTCCTTCTTGGGCTTGCATAAATGCAAGTCAACGCTGGAATTGTAGCACCCGATGCCCAGTCTGTCAAACGAGGGCCTCAGCGCCGGGCGGCGCCCTTCTCAGTTGGGCTCAGGGCCGGCGGGTTCCGTGGGTGTCAGGTGCCCGCATTCGGGGCAGTGGGGATTGCGCTGGAGGTGGACCGATAGAAAGGTCATGTCCTCGCCGTCAAAGATCAGCAACCGGTTTTTGAGCGCGGGCCCTATTCCGGTCAGGTATTTCATGGCTTCCATGGCCTGGATGTTGCCGATGATGCTGGCGGTGACCCCCACAATGGGAAAGAGGCGCTTTGGGGGGGCCTCGGGAAAGATAGAGCGCAGGCAGGGCGTCTCTGGTGGCTGCAGAAAGGTGGTCTGGCCGATCAAGCCTTCGACGGCGCCGTGGATGAGCGGGATTTGGCGTTGCAGGCAGTAACGGTTGAGCAGATACCGGGTGTCAAAGTTGTCCAGGCAGTCGATCACCAGGTCGGGCCGGTCGACGATCCCTTCAATGTTGCGCTCATCGAGATAGACCTCGTGAGGAACTACCCGAATGTCGGGATTGAGGGCCGTCAGGGTTTTGTGGGCTGAAACGGCCTTGGGCATGCCGATGCGGCTGTCTTTGTGCAGGATCTGGCGGTTCAGGTTGGAAAGCTCGACGACGTCGGCATCGCAGATATGCAGCTCGCCCACGCCGGCGACGGCCAGACCGATGGACACCGGGCTGCCCAATCCACCCGCGCCGACGATGAACACCGACGCATTTTTCAGGCGCAGTTGACCCTCGGCGCCCCAATTCGGGATCATCATTTGGCGGCTATAGCGGCTCTGTTCGCTGGGCGTGAGTGTTTGCATGGGCGGATCCCTCCTGTGGCGGGTGCTGATTGGGTCCCCTGGACCGGCTGTGGCCCCATCTTACCACAGAATCGGCGGGGACGCAAAGCCTTCGAGAGATTGGTTGTGTACAAGTCGTTGGGATTCTTTGTAGGGGTCTCGGTAGGCTCCCACAAGAGATTTCCCACCCCTTGGACACAACCCACAATCGAGGGTTTGACAAGTCAAATCGGTTGGTGTATAATCCGGGGGAATGGCGGTTAGGCCGCCTATATAAAGACCTTCGGGGCAGGGTGAGGCGCAAGGCGCCGATTCCCGACCGGCGGTGAGGCCCGCTGATGCGCAGCCAAGCCCGCGAGCCCGCGACGAGCGGGTTGATCCGGTGTAATTCCGGAGCCGACGGTACAGTCCGGATGGGAGAAGGTAGCTTGGTTCCGTGGGCAAAGAGCCCATCAAGCGTTGTGAGTGTGCCCCGAAGGCCAATGGTCTTGGGGGCTTTTTTGTTGGAGCAAAATCGCGCGGAAGGCTTGTACACAGCACGCGGCCGGAATGGGCAGAGCCTCGTCCGATTTGCGCAGGAACGGTTGGAAATTGTGCTCATCCCGGTGGCGATGGTGGCGCTGGTGGGGATGTGGGCGCTGGTGGCCTATGTGGGCGAGTATCCCCCTTTTCTCTTGCCATCGCCACAGCGGGTTTGGGACCGGTTCCTGCTGGTGGCCGCCGATGGCTCGCTGTGGTATCACACCCAGGTAACGCTGATCGAAATCGTGGGCGGGCTGGCGCTGGGGTTGACTGGCGCCACCGTGTGGGGCTATGTACTGGCCAAGTCGCGCCCTCTGGAGCGCTTTTTGTCGCCCTATATCGTGGCTAGCCAGTCGATCCCCATTGTGGCCCTGGCGCCGCTGCTGATCGTCTGGTTTGGCTTTGGTCTGCTGTCCAAAGTCCTAATCTGCGCTCTGACCATCTTTTTTCCCGTGCTGATCAGCACCATTGTTGGCCTGCGCTCGGTGGATCGGGATCTCTATGACTTGATGCGGACGTTCCAGGCCAGCCGCTGGCAGGTGTTTCGGTTGCTGGAATTGCCGGCGGCGCTGCCGGTGTTGTTGGGTGGGCTCAAGATCGGGGTCACGCTGTCGGTGATCGGGGCCGTGGTGGGCGAGTTTGCCCAATCGGATCGGGGCTTGGGCTTCCTG
>CAYVLO010000326.1:0-4396 GCA_964452125.1 uncultured Anaerolineaceae bacterium
GGGCATTGAGGAGCTTCGATTCGTGTTATGTAATCCAGAAATCTGAAATACACCCCCAGCAATCTTTCATTTGTGTGGCCCGGGGTGAGGTTTACCCGCTCTGACCAGCTTGAAGGCAGCGCAAAAGGGAGGGATTCGCACAGAACACAGGGACGTTGTGTTCTGTGCCCCCCTGCTGCCCGCCCTCTTTTGTCGCTGATCGGACGCTGTGGTACAATGCCCGCCGAGGAGACAATGCGCATCTTTGTGAGCAGCTTGGGCTGCAAGCTCAACCAGAGTGAAATGGAGACCTTGGGCGCCCGGTTGACCCAGCAGGGGCACCAGATCGTGGCCTCGCCTGGGGAGGCCGAGGTATGCATTCTGAACACCTGCGCCGTGACCCACGTGGCCGCCCAGAAATCGCGCCAGGCCCTCCGCCGCCTGCACCGGGAGAACCCGGTGGCCCGGCTGTGGGCCACCGGTTGCTATGCCGAGCTTATCCCCGGCGACCTCTGCGATCTTCCGGGCGTCGAGCGGGTGATCGGCAACCAGGAAAAGGCGCAGATCGACGAACTGTTGGCCGCCTCCGACCCCGCGAGCGCCGCCGAGAGCTGGGGCTCGGTGTTGCCGCCGCGATCCTCGCGCACCCGGGCGTTGGTCGCCATCCAGAATGGCTGCGACAATGCCTGCACCTACTGCATCATCCACGTGGCACGCGGGCCCCAGATCAGCCGCCCCACAGGCCAGATTCTTGCCGAGATTCAGGCGCTCGTACAGAGCGGCTACCGGGAGATCGTGCTGACCGGGGTGCACATTGGCGCCTATGGCCGCGATGGCACAGCGAGCGTCAGCGACGGCGATTTGTGGACGCTGGTGGGCCGGATCCTATCGGAAACCACCGTGGCCCGCCTGCGATTGTCCTCCATCGAACCCTGGGATCTCCGCGAGGATGCCTTTCAGGCCTGGAAGAACCCCCGTCTCTGCCGCCACCTGCACCTTCCTTTGCAGAGCGGGTGCGACGCGACCCTGCATCGCATGGGCCGCCATTACACCACGCGCGAATTCGAGGCCCTGGTGCAACGGGCCCGGGCCTGCATCCCCGACCTGACACTCACCACCGACATCATCGTGGGGTTTCCGGGCGAGACCGAGGCCGAGTTTGCCGATAGCCTGTCTTTTGTCCAGGCTATAGGGTTTGCCCAGGCCCACGTCTTTCCCTATTCGCTTCGAGAGGGCACCCCTGCCGCCCGCATGGCCGGTCAGGTGCCGCCTCCGGTCAAGGCCGAACGGGCCCGGATCTTGCGCGCCGCTGCTGCCGCAAGCGAGAGGGCCTGGCGCCGCCGATTTGTGGGCACCACGCGGGAGGTGCTGTGGGAATCGCGCCATCCCGGTGGCGACGTTTCCATTTGGAAGGGCCTGACCGACAACTATTTGCGGGTACAGACCTCCAGCCCTCTTGATCTCTGGAATACCCTCACTCCCACGCGCCTCACCGGGCTGGCCGACCGTTCCCTGCAAGGCGAGATCGAAAACGGGGGATAGGCCCCTGCCCATCCCCCGCAGTTCGCTCCATGGGGGCCCATGTGGACATGGGCCCCGGCGTCTTATTATGCCATCTCGTGCGGCGCCTCGACAGGCGACACCTCCTTCTGGGGCGTTACCGCCTCCGGTGGCAACATCACGCCCAACAATCGTTCCAAAGCCATGGTATGGCTGCACACGCCCCGAGCGGCAAAGAAATTGCAGGTACAGGACCAGCGGCCCTGATCATAGCTCACCTTGTGTTCTGCGTTGGTTCCTTGAAGCGTCACCTGAAACTGATCAAAGCGGAACCGCTCCGGCTCCTCGGCATAGAGCCGGGATTTTTGGATCTTGCCGATCATCCCAGAATCCATGATTTCCTCCTCTTGAGATAGTGTAGATACTCACATAAACAAAGCGCCAGGGCATAACCCAGCCCTGGCAACTGCAGATCGTTTATCTGTTGGTGACTCGGCCATTCGCACTGGCAAATTGCCTTCTCCCCGTTTGATGATTCTAGTATATCGCCTTTCGGAGGTTTTGTCAACTCTGACTGCCAAGCGCCGGAGGCCATGCCAAGACGTGGCGCGTCGCAACTTTGACTGAATGACCGATTTGACAACCCTACATCGATGCCAGGAGTCTGTTGCCAGCCGGATCAAATGCTGGTATAATGCTCCCACGTCACCTTCACGTGCGAACCCTGAAGCCAAGGAGGATCACCCATGCCTGAACTGGTCATCCTGGGTACCGCCGTCTCGGTACCCGACGCTGAACACGATACGGTTGCTCTGGTGCTGCGCGGTCCGGAATGGGCCGTGTTGATCGAGTGCAGCGGCAGCTCTCTCTACAAGCTGGCCCAGGTTGGCATCCCGCGCGACCATCTCTCTGCCGTGATCCTCACCCATCGCCACGCCGACCACGTCTATGGCTTGCCGATGCTCGTTCAGGGGGCCTGGCTCGGTGGGCGAACGACCCCTCTGCCGATCTATGGCCCGCAGGAAACGCTGGACATCGGCCTGCAAATGCTCCAGCTCTACGATTTGGACAAGCAGGCGAACATGTTCCCCCTGCTCTGGCGGCCCGTACCTCTGCGCGAGGATCAGCACGTGTGGACCTTCGGGGGAGTGCGGATTACCGCCTGGCCCACCTGCCACGGTGATCTGGACACCCTGGCCCTACGCCTGGAAAACGAGGCCCGCGGAAACGCCATTGTCTACTCCTCCGACAGAGCCCAGCCCGGCTGTGGCGCGCCTGGCAACCGGCGCCGACCTGTTGATCCACGAGGCCACGGGGGGCCGCGATGGGCATTCTACACCGGCCCAAGCGGCCGAGGTCGCCCGCGAGGCGGGCGTATCGCGCCTGGCCTTGATTCACTTTCCCGTCGACGGGCGCAACCTTGACGAGTGGCTCGCCCAGGCCGCCGGATTCCCAGGCCCCGTGGCCCTGGCCCGCGACGGAGACGTCTATCCTCTGTGATCCCGGCGAGCGCTGATACCTTCCCATACGATGGACTTGATGGTATAATGAGAGTCGAGATATAGTGATGAGTATCATGAATTTACTGTTGATCCGCCACGCAACCAACGACTGGGTCGGCAAGCAGCTTGTCGGCTGGATGCCAGGCGCACATCTGAACGAGGAGGGCCGCGGCCAGGCAGAAGCGCTGGCCCGCAGATTGACGGACCTTCCGCTGGCAGCCGTCTACAGCAGTCCCCTGGAACGCGCCCTGGAGACCGCCGAACCCCTGGCAGCATCGCACAATCTGGACATTGAGGTCTGCCCCGACCTGGGGGAGACCCGTTTTGGCCGCTGGGAGGGACGCACGTTGGAAGAGCTGGAAAAGGAGGATCTCTGGCCGGTGGTTCAGATTTACCCCGGCGGCGCCCGATTTCCCGACGGCGAATCGATCCGGGAAGTGCAGACGCGCATCGTCGCCGCCCTGGATGCCCTTCGTGACGCACACCCCGACCAAATAGTGGCTGTCGTGTCCCACTCGGATCCCATCAAGATGGCGGCGGCCTACTACCTGGGCCTGTCGCTGGACCATTTCCAGAGGCTGACCATCAGCCCGGCCTCGATCACGGCTTTTTCCTTCAGCCGGTTCGGGCCTCGCCTCGTCTGCCTCAATTACGCCGATTCTTTGCCCTCCTTCGAGAATGACTGGCCGAGGGGGAACCAGGAGCAAGACCACCATGCCCCATGAGGTATTTGATCTCAACCCGGTAGACTATCTTACCGCCGATGCCGTGGGCGAACCCGGCAACCGTGTCTTTTACCTTCAGGGGCGAAAAGGCTCCGAGGTTGTGACCCTGATCTGTGAGAAGGAGCATGTGAGCGCTCTGGCCCTGTCCATCGAGCAGCTTCTCCTCTCGTTGGTCGAAGGCAAAGCCGAAAACGTGGTCGATCCCGATCCAATCCTCGAGACGGGTATGGACCTTCAATGGCCGTTGGAGCCCCTCTTTCGCGTGGCTCAGCTCAACCTGGGCTACGACCCGGCCAGCGGCTGGTTGGTGGTGATCGCTTACGAGCTTTTGCCCGAAGACGATCCCGCCACACCGTCCGTGGCCCGATTCTGGGCGTCGCAGGCGCAAATGCGAGCGCTGGCCATTCACGCCCAGCAAGTGGTGGGGGCAGGACGGCCCATTTGCGCAATGTGCGGCCAGCCCATCGATCCCGAGGGGCACTTTTGTCCCCGCAAAAACGGCCATCGCACGTGAGCCGGGAAGGAACCTCCTGCGCCCTCTCGACCGAGGAGATCCTGCAACTGCTTACCACCGGTGAGATCGAGGTCGAGGGCTTGATCCCCTGGAGTTCCAACGCCACGCTACTGGTCACCGTGCGCCAGGGCGACCGGGCGACCTTGGCCGTCTACAAGCCGCAACGCGGCGAGCGC
>CAYVLO010000327.1:0-4383 GCA_964452125.1 uncultured Anaerolineaceae bacterium
GACATTGAGGAGCTTCGATTCGTGTTATGTAATCCAGAAATCTGAAATACACCCGAGTGCGGCCCCTGCCTGGACTGGGCGCTTGGCGATGCAGAATTCGCGCAAGCGAGCGTCCTGCTGCAGGGTAGGGGCGGGTTTCAAACCCGCCCGTACAGGGCCATCCCAATACAGGATGACTCGACTGGCAGCGCTGGCCGGTGGATGCGTATGGGGAAGAGAAAGGAGCGCCGATGAACCTCACAGTCCAACACGTCGATGGGATGCGCTTTTTGGCGACGGCGCGGGATCACACCGTGGTGGTGGACGCCGCGCCTGAGGATGGCGGCGGAGGCACGGCCATGAGCGCGCCCCAGTTGTTCGCAGCGGCGATGGGCGCCTGCGTCCTCGAGTTTGTGTCCAACTCGTGCCAGATCCGCGGCATTCCAGTAGAGGCATTGAGCGTCGAGCTGGCCTATGAAGAGGTGCTCAAGCCTCGCCGGGTGGGCCCCTTGCAGATCAGGATCCACATCCACCCCGATCCAGGCCAGGAGGTGAGGCAGCGGTTGCTGGGCGTGGCCCGCCATGCCACCTTGGTCAACACGCTGACCCATCCCCCCAGTGTGGACCTGGATTTTGCCTGAGCAAGATTTGGAGAAATTTGAAAAATAGGAGCAGCCCATGAAAGTAACCTGTGTCGTTGACGATGCGGTCCAGCGCAGTTCCCCCTTTTGGGGCGAGCACGGATTGGCCTTTTTGATTGCGGTAGGAGATCGGCGGGTGTTGTTCGATATGGGCCAGAGTGGTACCGTGCTTCTCCGCAACCTGGGGCTGCTGGGCGTCGATCTGGCGACCATCGACGCTCTGGCTGTCAGCCACGGACATTACGATCATGGCGGCGGCCTGCCGGCCCTGCTCGAAGGGTTGCGGCCCTACATTCCGCTGTATGCCAACGCCGACCTGTTCCGCGGGCGGTTTTCCCTGAAGGATGGGCAGCCGGAGGATGTTGGCCTGGACGTGACCCAGGCTGAACTGGCCCGGGCCTTGACGATCCATCTGAGCGACGACCCTCAGGAGATTGTCCCGGGGTTATGGACAACGGGCGCTATCCGCGAGCGGCCCGAGCTGGAGGGCAAGAGCCCCTCTCACCAGATGCGCGAGGGGGAGCGGTTGGTTCCCGACGAGTACCGGGATGACATGGGGCTGGTGTGGGCGAGCGGCGATCACCTGGTGTTGATCTGCGGGTGTTGCCACGCCGGACTGCTGAACACCATGGCCCAGGTCCAGCGCCATTTTGCGGCGCCGATTGAGGCCATTGTCGGCGGGCTGCACTTGACCTCGGCCACAGCCGGCGATCTGCAGCACGTGGGCGAGGTGCTGGCGGCGATGCCTACGCTGCGGCATGTGTACCCCAACCATTGCACAGGCGAAGCGGCTTACGTGGCCTTGACCCAGATCTTGGGGCCGTCGGTGGTGGGGCCCTGCCCCGCGGGCACGGTGCTCGAGTTCTGAGAATTTCCCATAGGAGAGGTCCATGATCACTTTTGGGCCCGTGCCTTCTCGACGGTTGGGTCGCAGCCTGGGTATTAACCACATTCCTCCCAAGATCTGCACCTATTCCTGTGTGTATTGCCAGTTGGGCCGCACCCTCAAAATGCAGGTGGCCCGCCAGGGGTTCTATGAGCCGTCGACGATCCGTGCGGAGGCGGAGGATCGGGTGAGGTGGGCGGTGGAACGGGGCGAGTCCATTGACTATTTGACCTTTGTGCCCGATGGGGAGCCGACCCTGGACATTGCCCTTGGCCAAGAGATCGAATTGGTGAAAAGTCTGGGGCTGCCGGTTGCCGTGATCACCAACTCGTCCCTTTTGGGACAGCCGGGGGTCCGCCAGGCCCTGATGGCTGCCGATTGGGTCTCGGTCAAGGTGGATTCCGTGGAGGAGGCGGTGTGGCGACAGGTCGACCGGCCTCATCGCAGCCTGACCCTGTCCTCGATTTTGGAGGGGATCGCCGCCTTTGCCCGCGAGTACGATGGCGAGTTGGTGACCGAGACCATGCTGGTGTCGGGCGTGAACGATGGCGAGGAATCGCTCCGGGCGACCGCCGACTGGATCGCCGGGCTGGATCCGGATTGGGCTTATCTCGCGGTACCCACGCGCCCCCCAGCCGAGCCCTGGGTGCAGGCGCCCGACGAGCGAGTGCTTCATGGCGCGTACCAGATCTTTCGAGATCGGATGGACCAGGTGGAATATCTGATCGGTTATGAGGGCAATGCCTTTGCCTTTACCGGCCACGTGGAACAGGATCTGCTCAGCATCACGGCGGTGCATCCCATGCGCGAGGATGCGGTGAGCGAGTATCTGGCGCGGGCCCAGTCGGAATGGGCCGTGGTGGACCGGTTGGTGGCCCAAGGCGAGCTAGTGGAGCTGGAGCACGGGAGCCACAGGTTCTATCTGCGCAAGCTCCGGGCGCCCGGCGAGAGGATGTGAGGCGAGCGTCAGAGATCTAGTGCTCGCAGCCCTTTGGAGTGCGGCGCCTTGGCGCCGCGGTAATCGCGCAAGCTCCGCTTGCGCACTCCAAAAGGCGCAAACAAGCGTCTGGGACCTGGGGTCGCCTCCGAGGATAGGGCCGTGCGGACACGGCCGTGCGGACACGGGGCGGCAAGCATTAGGCCCCGAGGGTTTTGGCGAAGGGCCTTTCTTTTGTGGGAAAGATGTGATATACTATCCTTGTGAAGGATGCTGGTTGACCGGTCCCGGTCGGCAGCAAGGGCCCTGGGACGCCCTGGCCACCGTTCACGTAATGGACCAGCCCACCGGGGTCGTTTCTGCCGGTGGGCTGTTGTGTTTTAATTCCGTACGGCTTGGGACCATGGGTTCCCAAAACAGGACAAGGAGGGAAAACAGATGACAAATCGAATTCTCGTTCCGTTGGATGGTTCGGCTTTGGCCGAGCAGGCCGTTCCCTGTGCCGTGGCATTGGCCAGGGCGTTGCCCGCCGAATTGGTCCTGTTTCGCGCGATCGGCATCCCTGCCGAGGTTCTGGAATCGCTGGACGAATCGCACGTCGAGCGGCAGGCGGTCGGCGCCCAGCTCAAGGCTGACGCCGAAGGCTATCTGGGTGCGCTGATCGAGCGGCTTCGAGAGGCTGGGCTCGAGGCGAGCCATGCGCTGGGCTGTGGATCGGCGGCCGACGCCATTCTGGATTACGCCGAGAAAGAGCAGATCGACCAGATTGTGATGGCCACCCACGGCTATGGCGGCCTCAAGCGCTGGACCCACGGCAGTGTGGCCGAGCGGGTGTTGCAATCGGCCCGCGTGCCGCTGCTGCTGATCCGCGTCCAGGACCCGGAGCGAGCCGAGATGGAGCAGCGGCTCATGCTCTGCCGTCGAATCCTGGTGCCCCTGGACGGGTCTGCCCTGGCCGAGCACATCCTGCCGACGGTGAGCACCCTGGCCCGGGCGCTGGGGGCCGAGCTGATCCTCTTTCAGGTGCCCATCTCTCACGTGGCGGGCTGGATGACGGGCGAATGGTATCTACCGGTGCAGGGGGTGCTGGATACGGCCGAGGAGGATGCTCAGGTGTACCTCGAGAATGTGGCCGAAGGGCTGAAGGAGCAGGGGTTACAGGTGACCATCGCCACGGGCGTGGGCCCGGTGGCCAGCAGCATCATCGAGTATGCCGAGGCGAACCAGGTGGACCTGATCGCCATGTCGACCCATGGTCGGACGGGACTGGCGCGTTGGGCGTTGGGCAGCGTGGCCGATCGGGTGTTGCGCTCGGGCAGTACGCCCATCTTGTTGGTCCGCGCCGAATAGCCGGGCGCCGCTAGGGGCGGGGGTGTCGGCCCTTGGCCGCTGGGAAAGAGAGGAGCGATGAGCGCCTTGCCGGACGGGAGCCGGATCGAGGTCGAAAAGCTGCAACAGTGCCTGGAAGAGCGGGTGGGCGCTCCCGTCCAGATCCATCGGGTGAAGGAGCTGAGCGGTGCGGCCCGGGGCACCGATGCGCTGAAGCAGTTCGGCTATGGCCGTCCGTTGTTGGTCGAGTATGGCGCTGAGGGGCGCGAGTATCGAGAGGTGTTTCATCGCATTCGCCGCAATGCCTTTGGCCGCGAGCGAGACGACGACCGCGTGGCCGCGGTTTGGCTCGACTATGCCACCTTCAATCGCCTGCCCCGGCACGTGCCGGCTGTGGATATGCTTCTTTTCGGCCAGGATGGGGACATGCACTCCATCCGGCAGGCGCGAGATCTCTTGTTGGTCACCTCCTACCGTCCTGGGGAGCTGTACGCCAACGACCTGATGCGCATCCGGGACGAGGGGGCCGCCCAGCCCCTGGATTTTGAGCGGGCCGAGGTGCTGGCCTCCTATCTGGCCGAGATCCATCAGGTGGGGCACGAGGACCCCTG
>CAYVLO010000328.1:0-4377 GCA_964452125.1 uncultured Anaerolineaceae bacterium
TGACCGGGGCTGGCGAAGGCAGCGAACCAGAAAAGATGGTGAGCCTGACGCGGCAAGCCGTGACGATGGATCTGGTAGAGCGGGCCTTGGACGTCCCCAGATTGCGCCCCATTGTAGTCGCCACCAACTCTTCCGAACTGGCCCGTCGCCTGGCAGAGTATCCCATTCAAGTCGACTTGGATGATCCGACGCAGCCCTTTCATTTCGGGCGCCGCTTGCTCGAGTTGATCAAACAGTACCAAATGGAGCGCTGTTTCTATCTGGGAGGGGGGGCAGGCCCCTTGCTTCCGGCCGATGACATGGCTTCTATGGCCGATAGGCTGTTGGCTACCGATCGGTTGCTGATCACCAACAACTTTTATTCGTCCGATTTTGCCGCCTTTTCGCCCACCTCGATTTTGACCGGGTATCCCCCTCCCGAAAATGACAACGAACTGGCCTGGTTGCTGGGGGAGGATGCGGGGTTGCCCATCCGCGAACTCCCGCGCAGCGCGGCGACCCAGTTTGACGTCGACACGCCGGTTGACCTCCTTACCCTGGCGATGCACCCGGCGGCAGGCGCCCACACACGGGCTTGCCTGGAATCGCTGCCGCTGGATCTCTCGCCCCTGGAGGCGGCTTTGCCCCTCATGCTGGATCGGGAGGCCACCATTCTGGTCGCCGGGCGGATCGGCTCGACGACCTGGCAGTATTTGGAGCGGGAGACGGCCTGCAGCACCCGCGTGTTCTCAGAGGAGCGCGGGATGAGGGCCAGCGGCAGGCTGGCCCGGGGCGAGGCGCGCAGCCTGCTGGGGTATCATCTGGATGCCGTGGGGATGACGCGCTTTTTCAAAGCGCTGGGCAACCTGGGCCAGGCGGTATTCCTGGACAACCGGGTGATTTTTGCGCACCGGGGCCTGTGGCCCACAGCGGCCGACCGCTTTTACTCCGATCTACGCCAGCCTGGGCAGATTGAGGATCCCTTTGTCCGAGCACTGACAGAGGCCGCCATCGCGGCCCCCGTCCCGGTGATCATGGGCGGCCACTCCCTTGTGGCAGGCGGGATGTATGCCCTCATCGAGGCAGCCTGGGCGCGAGGGCGCGATGTGGCGCGACACGTGATTCCTCAGACCGATTGAAAATCTCGACCTGTGAGGGCCAGAGCAAAAGAAATGAACCAAACCTTGGCGAGCAAGCATCCAGGCTACACCATTGTCGTTGCCGATGACGAACCGGAAGTGGTAGACCTGGTCCGAATCATCCTGGAATCGGAGGGCTACCGGGTGTTGGACGCCGGTGACGGTGTGCAAGCACTGAACCAGATACGAACCCATCGCCCCGATCTGATCCTGATGGACATGCGAATGCCCCAGATGACCGGGCTCGGCGTGTTGGACCAGTTGGCCAAAGACCCGGAAATCCAATCGATTCCGGTGGTCATGCTCAGCGTAGTGGTCACCGATCCAGATGTGCGCATGGCTCTCGAGCGAGGCGCGATTGCCTATCTGTCCAAGCCCTTTGAGGTGCGAGAGCTTCTATGGATGGTCGATCGGATCTTGACTATGGATTCTGCCCAACGACAGAGCTTTCGGCGGCAGATGATCGGCAGTGTGGGACGCCGGGACTAGCGGCAGCAACCCCAAAGACACTCAAAACGCGAACCACCTGCTCCAACACCCCGGGGGGAACAGTGACCGCGAAGCAAAATCGGTCCGTCAGAGCCCGCCCCAAGCTCTCAGTTGCGACCTCTCGGTTTTGATGGTACAATGTTCCAGCATTCACAAGATCAACACGAAGGAGTGTCCATGATGGCAAATGAAGAATACTGGGATGCGTTTTTCGGAGTCGATCTCGAACAGGTAGACCCCGATACGGATCTGATCATTGGCTTTGAAGAAGAGCGCCAGGCGCGCAAGCTGATCATGATCCCTTCCTCGTCGATGGCCCCCAAAGCGGTGCGCCAGGCGCTGGGCAGTGTGTTCAACAACGTCTACGCCGAGGGCTATCCTCCCCTGCGCATGACGCGGGATGAGGAGCCGATGCTCCTGGACGTGGCCCACCAACTGGCCTATTATCGGCGCTATGCCGACCGGCGGTTCTACAAGGGCGTGGATTATGTACACTTTGTGGAGACGCTGGCCCAGCGCCGAGCGGCGGCCTGTTTTGCCAACGAGCGGGCCGGCACCCAGGACATCTATGTCAACGTCCAGCCCCTATCAGGAGCAGCCGCCAACTTGGCTGTGTACGATGCCGTGGTCGACGTGGGCGATGTGGTCATGGGCATGGACCTCTATCAGGGAGGGCACCTGACCCACGGCAGCGAGTTCAACTTTTCTGGCAAACGCTATCACGTGGTCAGCTATGGCGTGAGCAAGCGGACCGGCAAGCTGGACTATGACGAGATCCGGTCGATGGCCCGGGAACACAAGCCCAAGATGATCATCGCCGGATTCACGTCGTACCCCTGGGCGCCCGACTGGGAGGTCTTTGCCGACATTGCCCATAGCGTGGGCGCCCTCCTGTTGGCCGACATCAGCCACCCGGCAGGGATGACCATCGCCGGCGCCTTTCCCAGCCCGGTGGGCATTGCCGACGTCACAACCTTTACCACCCACAAAACCCTGTGCGGCCCGCGCGGGGCGGTTATCCTGACCACCGACGCCGATCTGGCCACCAAGATCGACATGGCTGTGTTCCCCGGTGAACAGGGCGGCCCTCACACCCAGAAATTCGCGGCCATGGCCGTGGCCTTCAAGATCGCTCAGACAGAGCCCTTCCGCCGGCTGCAATGGAAGATCAAAGAGAACGCGGCGGCACTCGCCAAAGGGCTCGAGTCGCGCGGCCTGAAGCTGGCCTACGGCGGCACCGATACCCACTTTTGCATGCTCGACCTCAACAGCGTCAAGAGCGGAAACGGCGCGCCCCTTCGCGGCGAACCTGCGGTGCGCATCTTGGACCTGGCGGGTATTGTGGCCAACCGAAACACCATTCCCGGCGATGAGCTAACGGCCCTGGGCATGGGCATTCGGCTGGGCACGCCCTGGTTGACGCAGCGAGGATTTGGCCCGGCCGAGATCGACGAGGTGGCCGGCCTGATCCACAAAACAGTCACCCACATTCAGCCCTTTAGCTACATCGGCTTGAGCGGCGAACTCCCCCGCGGCAAGATCGACCTGGATGTTCTGGAAGAGATCAAGCAGGAGGTGGCCGATCTGGCCGGTCGCGGTGTGGCCGAAACCGACGACCGGGGCAGCGAGTATCCCCACTACTACCAATTGCTGTCCACCGCCCCGTGCGAATTCCCAGGACTCAAGCGGGCAGCCTGCCCCGGCGAACAGGCCGAGAGGGAGGCCGTCCGCACAGGCGCGGGCCTGATCGATCTGAGCGACTACGGCCTGTTGCAGATCATCGGCGACCGGGCCGAACCTTCGTTGCAACAGGTGCTGACCAGTGACGTGGCAGCGCTCGAGCCGGGTGAGAGCCAGCTTGCGTTTCTGTTGAACGAGGATGCCCGGGTCATTGACGATGTGTCGATCCTGCGCCTATCGCCCGACGAGATCGGCAGGGACCGCTACCTGCTGTTGACCAATCCGGAAAACCACGAGCGGGTCAAGGCCTGGCTGCGCGGCCTGGGAGATGGATACACCCTCTTTGACCCGGAGGATCTCTCGCGCAAGGTCGAAGGTCCCGTGATCGTCGAAGACCTGCGCATGGTCGAGGAATCGCAGTGCACGGTGGCGCTGGCCCTGGTGGGTCCCCGCGCCGCCGAATGGGCCAAGGCGGCAGGCCCCCTGCCGGGGTTCCTGTTCGCCCACAGCGATGGCCGCATCGAGATGACGATTCCTGCGGCTCAAATCCAGAGCGTATACGACCGACTGATCGAACTGGGCGCCACCCCCGTCAGCAAGGGGACGCGGCAGGCCCTCCGGGTCGAATCCAAGCTGCCGGACTATGGTGCGATGCCCACCTATACGACCGATTCGGGCAGGCCCACGGGGCTGGAGTTGTATCGGGCGGGCCACCAGGATCGCTTTGAGCTGCGGGTGCCCTACTTTGTGGGCTGCCAGAACCTGGACCCGGTGCGAGAGCGACCCGAGCTGCCTGTCTTCCAGTGGGAGGAACCTCAGGATCCGCCGCTGCAGCGCACCCCTCTGTACGACTGGCACAAGGCCCACACACGCAAGATCATCCCCTTTGCGGGCTGGGAGATGCCGGTGTGGTACACGGGTGTTCTCGACGAGCACAACGCCGTCCGCCGGGCAGCGGGCTTGTTCGACGTGGCGCACATGGGCGTGTTCGAAGTCAGTGGCCCCTATGCCACCGAATTCCTGGACCTGGTGTGCAGCAACTATGCGCGCTGGTTCAATCCGGGCGAAAGCTATTACGCCTACCTTCTGG
>CAYVLO010000329.1:0-4376 GCA_964452125.1 uncultured Anaerolineaceae bacterium
TTTGGCGCTTATGAATTTGGGGCCTTTCGGGATAGCGTCGTCTCTTGTCGAGTCGTGCTGCCCAGCGGCGAGGTGCGTGCCTTTGGCAGCGAGGAACTGGATCTGGTCAGCGATGCGGAGGGCATCACCGGCTTGATCACCGAAGTGGTGCTCAAGCTGCGGCCGGCCGAAGAGGAAGCCGTGTGGGGCGCCCGGTTTGCCACGGCCAAGGGGCTGCTCTTGGCGCTCCAATCGATCCGCCAGGCAGGCCTGCCCTTCTGGTCGGTCAGCTTTATCAACCCCAAAATGGCCGATCTCAAGAACCAACTTCCGCCCCACATGGAACATGGTCACGCCGTGCCGACCCACCGGCCCACCGTCCCGCAAGGCTACGTGGCGGTCTTTGTGGCGCCCGGATCGCGGCGCGAGGTCATCGACGCCGAACTTCCTGCCCTGGTGCGCCAGGCAGAGGGCGAGATGGTCGAGGACGAGGTCGTGCAGCACGAGTGGGAGGAGCGCTACAACCTGATGAGCATCAAGCGCTTGGGGCCCAGCATTGCCCCGGCCGAGGTGATGGTGCCGCTGGTCAACCTGGACAAGGCGCTCGAGTCCATTGAAAGCCGCATCGCCCTGCCGATGGTGATGGAGGGCATGGTGAGCGAGGATGGGCAGGTCACGCTCCTGGGCTTTATCCTGCACGACGAGCGCAAATTCAGCTTTAATTTCGCCTTTGGTCTGGCGCTCACGGTGCTCAAGATCGCCAAAGAAAACGGGGGGCGAGCTTACTCCACCGGGCTCTATTTCAGCCGCGAGGCAGCCAACGTCCTGGGCGCCGACCGCATGCACCGCCTGGAGGCGTACAAAGCTCAGGTCGATCCCCAGGGGCTGTTCAACCCCAAAAAGGTGCTGGGCGGACAGCCGTTGCTCTCTGCCTTCATGGGAGTGGCTGGGGCTTTTGAGCCGGTGGTGAGAATTTTCGGCAACCAGGCCCAGGCGCCCGTCGGCGAGAGGCCCGAGGGCCAGGGGCGGCGGGACATCCCAGACGAGACGGCCTGGTACGCCTATGCCTGTTCCCAGTGCGGCTATTGCGTGGATGACTGCGACCAGTACTATGGCCGTGGCTGGGAAAGTCAGACGCCCCGCGGCAAATGGTACTTTTTGCGTCAGTACATGGAGGGCAAGGTCAAGTGGGAGCAAAAGATGGTCGATTCGATCCTGGCCTGCACCACCTGCGAGTTGTGCAACGTGCGCTGTTGCGAGGACCTGCCCATCGAGCCGAGCTGGCTCAAGCTGCGCGGCCAACTGATCCACGACGAAGATCGGCTCACCTTCCCGCCCTTTGAGATCATGCGCCAGTCGATGAAAAAGGAGCACAACATCTGGGCCGCTTACCGCGCCGACCGACCCAACTGGATGCCCGAGCACATGGTGGGGGTGTTGCCAGAGCGGGCCGAGATCGCCTATTTCCCGGGCTGCACCGCCTCCTACGTCGAAAACGACATCGCTCAGGCGACTGCCTGTCTCCTCCACAAGGCGGGCGTCGAATTTACCTACCTGGGCCACGACGAGGCCTGCTGCGGCATCCCCATGTTGGTCAGCGGCCTGTGGGATACCTGGGAAGAGATCATGCGCCACAACATTGACGCCATGAAGGCCCGAGGGGTCAAGACGGTGGTGACCTCATGCCCGGCCTGTTGGCTGGTGTGGAACACCTTTTATCCCGAATGGGCTCAAAAGCTGGGCATCGACTATCCCTTTGAGGCCAAGCACTATAGCGAGATCCTGGCCGACAAGATCGGCGAAGGCGCGCTTCAACTGGAACACGAGATCAACATGCGGGTCACCTGGCACGATTCCTGCCACATGGGGCGGGCCGGCAACATCTATGAGGCGCCCCGCCAGATGATCCGGGCCATCCCCGGCATCGAGTTTGTCGAGATGGAGCACCATCACCAGGAAGCCCATTGTTGCGGCTCGGTGTTGAGCCTGGTGGCCGATCCGGACGTGGGCGAGCGCGTGGGCGACATTCGCCTGGCCGAGGCCGACGCCGTCGGCGCCCAAGCGGTGGTGGCGGCCTGCCCCTGCTGCGAGGTGCAGCTCCGGGTCACCGCCGACAAGACGGGGCGCGATCTGCCCATCATCGACCTGACCACCCTGACCTGTCGAGCGGCGGGCATCGAGCACGCCGACCCCACCCCCTATGCCCTGGAGATGTGGGCTGTGTTCGAGGCCATGATCCGCCTGTTGAAACCGGAGGCGATGGCCGAACTGATGGCCAGCTTGTTGCCCGAAATGATCGAGGCCATGCCCGGCCCCTTCCCGGGGATGATGAAGATGGTCAAGGCCTCGCCTGCTCCGGTGCGCGAAGCGATGATCGCCGTCATGAAGCCCTTGATGCCCAAGCTCTTCCCGGCGCTGATGCCCGGCATGATGCCCAAGGTGATGCCCGACATGCTAGAGGCCGTCGGCAAGCGCATCGCCATGCCCGAACCGATGGAGGAGCAGATGCCCGACCTGATGCCGGCGGCGATGAACAATCTGTTGCCCAAGATGCTGCCGCTGGTCATCCCGCACTTTATGCCCTACATGGAGGCCTATCTGAAAGGCGAATCGGCCTAGATGGCTCCACAAAAGTCGTTCGAGCTGGACACAGACAGGGGGCAATCAGAGGTTCTGGGCCCCCTTGCCCTGGCTTGTGGCGGTGGTATATACAAGTCGGTGAGAATTCATGTAGGGCCGCACATAGTACCGTCACCCCCGCGGAAGCGGGGGTCCACACCCTTCTGATAAAGGATGGATGCTGCCTGCGTGTACGCAGGCGCTTTCGCGGGCATGACGCAGGCCGGCGGGCTTTCCCTTTCTTCCACCGCCCTTAACTGGTTGCGCATAGGGCACGGCCTGCCGTGCCCTACCATTGCACGGCCCAAAAAACCGACATGTCCCCTTGACGGGCAGTGCAATCCGAAACACGTTTGTGTTTCCATGTAGATCGCTCCCGCTCAATCTGGAGGAATCGCGGGGGCTTTGCACCGACACTTGAAATCCGTTTTGGAGGAAATACCATGAGCAAAAAGATCGTTGTCATTGGAGGGGTGGCTGCCGGACCCAAGGCTGCCGCCCGGGCGAGACGCCTCGACCCGACCGCGGAGATTACCATCGTGGAAAAGGGCGAGCTTCTCTCGTACGCAGGCTGTGGCCTGCCCTACTATATCTCGGGCATGGTGGAGGATCGGCGCCAGCTCATGACGACGCCCATCGGCGTGATGCGTGACCCCCAGTTCTTTGCCCAGGTCAAGGACATTCAAGTCCTGAACCGTACCGAGGCCGTCAAAATCGACCGCCAGGCCAAAGAGGTGGAGGTCCAAAACGTCGACAGCGGCGAAATGCAGCGGCTGCCCTACGACAAGTTGATCCTCGCCACCGGCGCCGATCCGGTCGAGCCCCCCATTCCCGGCAAGGATCTGGAAAATGTGTGGCGGCTGAAACAGGTCGAAGACGCCGACCGTTTCCGGGAGTACCTGCAAAGGGATGCGTGCCCCAATGTGGTCATCATCGGCGGTGGGCTCATCGGCATGGAGATGACGGAAGCGGTCTTGGAGTGTCGGGGCGGCGTGACCATCGTCGAGATGCTGCCCCACCTGCTCCCGATGATCGACGCCGACTTGGCCACTTTGATCGAGAAGCACATGCGTGAGGTGGGCGTCAAGGTGGTGACCTCGGCCCGGGTGGAGCGCATGGAAGGCGGTACCGACGGCAAAGTCCAGAGCGTGGTGACCAGCAAAGGCACCTTTGCCGCCGACTTGGTGTTGCTCAGTGTGGGCATCCGACCCAACGTCGGGTTGGCCCGCGATGCGGGCTTGCTCATCGGCCCCTCGGGCGGCATCCACGTGAACGACTATATGCAGACGACCGACCGCGACATCTATGCCGCCGGCGACTGCGCCGAAAAGTCGTGCAACATCCGCGGCACCGATTGCTTCCTGCCCCTGGGTTCGGTGGCCAATAAGGAAGGCCGGGTGGCGGGATCCAACGCTGTGGGTCACGTCGATCGGTTCCCCGGGGTCTTGGGCGCCACGGCGCTCAAACTCTTTGACTGGAACATGGGGCGCGCCGGTCTCAGCGTCGAACAGGCGGCCGAACTCGGCATTCCCATCATCTCGGCGACCGTATCGGCTCCTGACAGGCCGCACTACTATCCTGGGAACCAGCCCATCATCCTCAAACTGATCGCCGAACGCTCCAACCGTCGCCTGATTGGCATTCAGGGAGTGGGACCGGGCGATGTGATGAAACGCATCGACGTGGCCATCACAGCCATGGCGGCGCGCATGACGGTGGATGATGTGGCCAACCTGGACCTGGCCTACGCCCCGCCCTATTCTGAAGCGATGGATGTT
>CAYVLO010000330.1:0-4375 GCA_964452125.1 uncultured Anaerolineaceae bacterium
AATAACGGCTCTTCGCACAGGACAAAGCGCCGTGTCGCGAAACCGGATTTCCATATTGAGAATAGTGAACGGCTGGGATCGGTGCTTGACAATTCAAGGGTAACATGTTAGAATGCATAATTGTGAAACGGCATTTTGTGCTTTTGCCAGGTGTATCCTTTTGCGTTGAGAACCGTGTAAGGGGTGTTGTAGAGAGGAGGTGGTGGTCACTCGGCCAGAGATGTGAGTTCGTAGGCCAGGAGGCCATTTGCCTGGCTCAGGTTCCAATTGCACAAGAGAGGAGAACGAGCAGAATGTCCACGAGAAAATTCCAATTGGCTGTAGCGTTACTGATCGCCCTTAGTATGCTGCTGGCGTCCTGCGGAGCCACACCCGAGCCTCAGGTCGTTGAAAAGGTTGTGACCGAACAGGTGGTCGTCAAAGAGACCGTCGTTGTAGAGCAAGAGGTCCCCGCCGAAGCCGAGGCCAAAGAGTTCGTCGTTGGAGTTGCGTTCGATCAGGCAACACTCGATCCGGGTCGCGGTTTCGAGATCACGGGCGGTATGGTTCACAAGGCCACGTATAACACTCTCGTAACCTGGGCCGACGACAACGTTAGCGAGCTTGTGCCCGACCTGGCCGAGAGCTGGGAAGTGAGCGACGGTGGCAGGGTGTTCACTTTTAAACTGCGAGATGGCGTCAAGTTTCACAGCGGGAACCCCTTGACCGCAGCCGACGTCAAGTGGTCCTGGGACCGCGCCATGGGTCTCAAGGGAAACCCATCCTTCCTGTTCGAGGGTGTGGTCAGCATCGAAGCCCCTGACGATCTCACCGTGGTCGTGACCAAAGATGCCCCCGACCCGGCCTTCTTGGCCAAGTCGACCTTTGGTGTGTTCTCAGTGCTGGATAGCAAGACCGTCACCGAGCACGGCGGCGCCACTGGGCCCGATGCCGACACAACCGACAAGGCCGAAGAATGGCTCAATCAGAACTCGGCCGGCACCGGCCCCTTTGTCCTCAAGAGCTGGGTGGCCGAGACCGAGGTCGTGGTCGACAAGTTCGCGGACTATTGGCGAGGTCCGGCCTTCTTTGACCGCGTCATCTATCGCAACATTCCCGACACGGCAACTCAGAAACTGACCCTTGAAGCCGGCGGTATTGACCTGGCCGTCGAGCTAAGCAGCGACCAAATCGCCTCGCTCAAGCAGAATCCCGAGATCAAGGTGGTCGAGGGTCAGGGTACCGACATGTTCTTCCTGCTGTGCAACGCCAACCCCGACCTGACCGATGGTATCATGAGCGATAACCTCGTCCGCAACGCCATCCGTTACGCCCTGGATTACGAGGGCCTGCGCGCGCTGGCTGGCGGTTCGGCCATCACACCCGCCACCATCGTACCCTTTGGCTTCCTGGGTGCTTGGGGTCCCGACAAGGCCTACAAACGTGACCTGGAAAAGGCCAAGGCCCTGCTGGCCGAAGCCGGGTATCCCGATGGCTTTGACATCGATATGGAATATCCCACCAAGTTCACCCGGGCCGGCATCGACTTTGACATTTTTGCTGAAAAGGTGCAGGCCGACCTCGCCGAAGTGGGCATCAACGTTACCCTCAAGCCCGGCGAGCTGATGACCGTGTTGGCCAACTATCGCGCTGGCACTGAAGGCTTCTCCTTCTGGATGTGGGGCGCCGACTACTATGACGTCTCGGACTATCTCGAGTTCCTGCCCGAGGGCATTGTTGGTCTCCGTGCCCAGTGGACCGACGAGCGGGCGGATCAGACCATCAAGGACCTCCGCGACGCCGCCAAAATCGAGATGGACAATGCCGTGCGTGTCGAGCTGTGGGACGAGATCCAAGCCTACCTGCAGACGGACAGCCCCTTTGTCCCGCTCATCCAGCCGGGTGCCGTCGTGGCCCACCGGCAGTGGTTGAAGGGCTATGTGTTCAACGAGTCCTGGAAAGTGGACCCGTACTTGGTGGCCAAATAGGCTTTATCCCGGGATGTGGCGGGTTCGTAGCGAACCCGCCACATCCCCTCTTTTTCCGAACTTGATTCGTACAGCGCAGGGGTTCCCATGGCCAAGATCGCCTTTTTGGCGCCGCTCACAGGACCCGAATCGGTCGTCGGCCTGCCGATGATGCAGGTTGTTGCGCTGGCTGTGGAGCAGGCCAACGGGCGCGCCGACTGCCCGTTTCCCATTGATCTGTTGGCGCTAAACGACGAGGCCAATCCGAGCCGGGCGCAGGCTCTCGCCGGCGAGCTGGTGGCCGATGGCGAGGTGCTAGGTGTGGTGGGCCACAAGAACAGCGGCCCCTCGGCCGCCGCCGGTGGGATCTATGCCGCGGGTGGGCTGGTGCAGATCAGCCCCTCATCCACCAACTCGGACCTGGCGCGGCAGGGTTGGCCGACCTTCTTCCGGGTGTGCGCCGACAACGATGCCCAGGCCGCCGCAGCCGCCGTCTGTGCATTAGACACGCTCAACGCCCGCCGGGTGGCCGTCGTTCACGATGGCACGGATTATGGCCAACCGCTGGCCGAGACTTTTGGTGCGGCTGTGGAGCGCGGTGGCGCTGAGGTTGCCTGGGTTGAACCGGTCCGCCTGGGACAGCGGGACTTTTACGATGCCGCTCGTCGCCTGGCCGATGCAGAGGTCGATCTCATCTACATGGGCTTGACCGAGATTGAGAGTTCCTTCCTGGTTCGCTCCTTGTGCGCCGCAGGCGTGGACGCTCGCCTATTGGGGGCCGATGGAGGGCGGCAGTCACCCTTTCCGCAGATGGCGGGCGACGCCGCCGAAGGCGTGTACGAGACCTATGCCGGGGCCGATGCCCAGGCGACGGAGCAGGGTCGTGAGTTCTTGGCAACCTACGAAGGGTGGAACGGTCCCTGCCCCATTTTCGGATCCGAAGTGTACGACGCGGCTTGCCTTTTGCTGGACGCCATTTGCCGCGCCGGGGTCCCAGACCGCAGCGCCGTGCTGAGCGCGGTGCACCATTCGGAAGGGTACCGCGGAGTGACCGGCCCAATCCGGTTCGAACCCAACGGCAACCGCAGGGATGCCCAGGTGACGATCTGGCAGGTACGACAGGGCGAGATGGTATCGCTGGTCTAGAGTCTGGCGCATGCGCCAGTAGAAAGCGTAGCACCCAATGACCCATCCCGAAATCATTCTTTATTCGCTAAACACCAACTACCGCACTCCGACCTGACAGGAATGCTGCCGGGTGAGAGAGTTTCTCTCCGCACGCAACATTCCATTCACCGAGCGCAATATCCGGCGCGATCCCGAGGCCAAGGCCGAGTTGCTGGCACTGACGGGCGACCTGGTCGTGCCGGTGGTGGTTGCCGGCGACCGGCACGTGGTGGGCTTTGCGCCCGAATGGCTGGAATCGATCGCAACGATTGAGAGCCAGCGCACCGTGGTCGAACCGCCCCGCGATTCGGCGTCGCTCGAACAGGGCGACATGGCTGCGCGCGCCCAGGCCGACCTGGCGGCCACCGTCGGCGATTTACTGGCGCGCGTGCGCGAGGAGCTGGCCTACAACGCCGCCAAGGGCCAGGGGGCCTACCGGCAGGGCATGCACGATGGCTTGCGCTTTGCCGAGGACGCCCTGGCAAGCATCTTGCAACCGACCACCGGCGAGTCCGATCTGGCCGCGGGGCCGGACGAAGTAAAGCGGATGGACGCCTAGCCTCTCGGCAGAACCTACATCGCTGGCCAAGGAAGGCATGGCAACATGAAAACGAAAATCAAGCTCGGGCACAGCGTGCCCCTATCGGGAGAAGAGGGCGCGCACGGAAGGGCCGCCGACCTGGCGGTCCAATTGGCTGTTCGGCAGGCCAATGAACGTGGCGACCTGCCATTCGAACTTGTCCTGGTGTCGCTGGATGACGAGTACTCGGAAAAAGTGGGCGAGCAGGTTGCCAGGCAGTTCTGCGCCGACCCAGAGGTATTTGGCGTCGTCGGGCCCTTCAACAGCGTGCCCACCCAGGGCGCGGGCCCCATCTTTGACGCGGCCGGGCTGGTGCACATTTGCCCGGCGGCCTCTAACCCGGACCTTTCGCGCCAGGGGTGGAAGACCTTTTTCCGGGTGGTGGCCTCGGATGACGTCCAGGGGTGCGAAGCTGCCAAATGCGCCGTCCATATGGCTCACGCCCGGCGTCTTGCCGTGCTGCACGACAAGACGGCCTTTGGGCAACCGCTGGCCGAAATTGTCGCCGACGAGGCACGGCAACAGGGCGCGGAGATCGTCCTATTCGAGGGCATCGACCGCGGCCAGCGCCATTTCCCCGACACGGCCCGCCGCATTCTCGATGCGAACCCCGACCTGATCTACTATGGGCTGATCGAGGCTGAGGGATCGGCCATGGCCCACGAGCTGCGGGCAGCGGGCG
>CAYVLO010000331.1:0-4372 GCA_964452125.1 uncultured Anaerolineaceae bacterium
CCAGGAATCTACTGCTCTCTATTCGATTTGAAAGGTGCGAAATTTAGGCTTAGGACGAATAATCCTTTTGGGTTTCTTGGGCTGACCCGCTGTTCCCTATGCACGGATGACATTTTTCGGCCAGGACAGTCCTCTCTCTGAGATGCGCTTGCCTACCTCCTGATCAAGGGCAGGCACACCTGGTAAGGTGGCCTAACCGTGACGGTTGTGGCCGGTGTGGAGATAGGCGAACCGCCGTCAAAGATGATGGTCGCCATGTTGGCCAGGGAGGTGAAAACCGGTGCATCGGCGCGGACGCGCACCTCAAACGTGACGTGGCCCTCACCGCGCCCAGATGAGTCGTTGGGCGGCAGGAATCCCGCCAGCGGATCATCCGGCGGCAATCCCGTCTCCGGATCGAGCGTGCGAAACGTCCAACGCAACTGACCGCTGGACCTATCAAGCACTGCCTGGAGGTTGACGGTCCAGGTATTCGTCGTGCCGGGACGATAGTCGGCAATGGTCACGCTGTTTTCGATTCTTTCGTAGAACGTGGTCGTGGGCAGTGGGATCATCTGATCGCCAAAGCCCGCCTCAACAAAGCGCACGGACGACCAGTCAAATCGTGGATCGAGCACGTCTTCCACAAGAACGTCCTGGGCCGGTGCAGTGGCCGTGCTCATGTTTTCAAAATAAATCGTGAATCGCACCAACTCGCCCGCCTTGGCTCGCGTGGTCCACGCCACTTTCAAGTTTGGATCGAGGGACGCGACGACCGTGACCGGATACAGGGTGGGTATGCCGGTTCTCGGCTCGGAGCCCAAACCGGCCGGAGCCCTGCAATCCGTGGAGACAAAGTTGGCGCCATTCTTCGGTTGGGATGGGTTCATGCACCGACTCATGGCATCAGGCGCCCATTTTAGGCCATAGCCATGGGCACCGAAAGCATCCCACAGGGCGTTGGGCGTATCGCACAAGAGCTGGGCGGGAACGCCGATCTTTTTCTCGTCAAACCACACAGAAGTATGGACGCCAAAGGAATTGCCCTCGTCAAATGCCTGGCCATAGTCCCGACGGAATCCGCTAGATGCCGAAGCAGGGTTCAGCAGCATGGCCCTGGGCTTGATGTCGGGGCACAAATTGCGCGCGAACTCGTAATTCACGCCATTGCCAAAACTGTGTCCATACAGGATCAGGTTCTGGCACAGAGATTGTCTCTTTTGCTCCCCCAGCTCCAGGCCGGCCTCCAGCAACTCGTTGCGTATCTTGTCGGCCAGGGTCTTGCCGACCTCCTCTATGATATTGCGACCTGCCCGGTTGCGGCAGTAGGTCTTTGCCCAGGGGTTGATCCCGGCCGCGGCCGCGCCGCCCGCCCAGTTGACGCGCACGACGTTGACCGGTCCCTCTCCCAGAAGGCTCATCTTGAGACGGGTGGAGTTCTCCAGATCGATATAGGTCTGATTCGTGTCAGTGTTATCGTTGTTGCCATGCGCGATCAGGAATGTGGGGATGTCGGTCCGGTCCAAGAATGTGCTCGCATCCGAACCAAACAGCGCAAGGTCCTCGGCTGCGTTATAGGTGAATCTGGGCGAAAAGAGATATCCCATGAGGCCCATCAGATAATTCGGGCACACGAAATCCTGCTCCGGCGGGATTGCGGACGGAGCCGCCGGTTGGGCGGCAAGCTGCTGGGTCACGGCCTCGGTGTCGGATAGCGCGATGGTAAGTCGAAAAGCGAGCTGCGTATCGAAAGAGGGCGGGGCCGGCGCCATCGTCAGCACCCCACCCAGAGTATTCGTGGCCTGGATGACGTCGCCCCAGGTCAGGCCCAGAAAAGTGGTGGCTGATGCCCAGCGTTGCGCCCAATCAGACGGTGCGGGATCGGGCCGAAAGAGCGGCTCGATGCTGGACCAGGGGAACGGCTCGGTATTCCCCGTTTGCACGGTCGTCAACTTGAGGACCGGCGCCGTGCCGGTCACGCGAAAGGTTATCGGCACGCGCTGCTCCGCACCTGCGGGCAGTACGTCGAACGGAATGTCAGGGGCCAGCCCCATCACCCGCACGGTGTCGGTGTACATGCCGTCCGCAAAGAGACTCACCGTCGCCTGGTCAGATCCAACAATGAAAAGCGGGGCAGGCAGAGGTGCGCTGCCAGTGTTGGCATAGTACAGCCAGGCCACATATTCACGGCCCACGCGCGTGGCCGGGGGTGTTTCGAGTCTGGCCGTGAGCTGGCCTGTTCCGGCGCGAATCTCCACGGCATTCGCAACGGTTTGCGGAGTACCATCCGGCCAGGTGACGCACAGATTGTACTGGCCAGGTGCTACATCGGTCAGATCCAGGTTGATGCGGCCTTCACTGAGCGAGAGCGGCTCCAGTGTTCCCGTGACCACGGTTGGATTCCCCGTCGTGCAAAGCGCGATGGGCAGCGGCCCGCTGAAAAAAATGCCGCGTGCGCCCAGCACCGTCGGCGCGGGCGCCGCTACCGCGGGCCAGACCTCGTAAAGATGATTGGTCACGGCCAGTACGCGCAGCTCATAGCTCAGAACGGCCGCCGGCGTCTCGTTGATGACGCTCAGATAATATTTGCCGGCAATCGCTCTGGGGATCAGTAGACGATATACGCCGTCCTGCAAGCGGTCGGTCCACATATCGGCATCATCCGGGCCATCGAAGGGTAGATGTCCAAATCGCTGGAGAAGCACGAGGGGCGCGGTGATGGGACTGGTGGGTTGCACCTCGATGACCAGGTTTTCATCGCCCGAGGTGGTCACGACAAAGTCCTCTCGGCCGGCCCCAATCATCTGCCGCTGCAACGTGCTGCCGATGGGTATTGCCATGGGGCACTGAGCCCGGATGGTATAGGTTCCTCCGCCGTAGGCGGAACGCACCATAATGTAGTAGAATCCCGCCTGGGCACTGGGGATCGCTACCGTCTGGTCGACGCCGGTCGAATCCCCCTTGGCCTCATAGTCCACCGTGTTGGGCAGAGAGCCGTACTTGATGTACAGGTCGTAGCTGTTGTACTTGCTCTCGCCGTCCAGGATGACGAAAAGAGACTCGCCGGCGGTGACGGTGACCTGATAGTACTTGACGTCGGTGGTGTCTTGCAGGCTGCCGGAGGCTGTCGTCCCCAAAGTCAAGGTGGGGAAGGTGTCTTGGGTATGAGCCACCACGGTATAGTCCCCGCCCCCATACGCGGAACGCACCATGATGTAGTAGGTGCCCGCCTCGGTGCCGGCGATCTCTACTCCCTGGTCGGAGTTGGGAAGGTCCCCCTTGTCCTCGAAATCTGCCGTGTTGGGCAGAGAGCCGAACTTGATGTACAGGTCGTAGGTGCCGTACTTGTTTGTACCGTCCAGGACAACCAGGAGATGCTGCCCGGCGGCGACCGTGACCTGATAGTAGTTCACGTCCCCTGTGCCCGACAACTCGCCGGCAACAGGAACGCCCAGAGTTAGCTCTTCTTCCTGTACCGTTTGGGCCCACACGGGAATGGGACAAAGGGCCAAGAGGATAAATGTCAAAAGCGAGACGATTCGGTAGTTGTTCAACTGCTGCCTCCCGGGCTGTCAGTGCGCATAACGGCTGGCGCGTTGGCCGCGCCGCAAAACGCAGCCAAGCACAGGTCGGCTGTGGGCCGGCATTGGCCCCTTTGGACGACTCAGAATCACAAGCCCCCGCTGGCTTGAATCAGAGGCACCAATGTCAGCGGTGTAGGCCCAACGGCACCCACATTATCCGTCCGATTCTCTCTTTGTCAAACGGAAGAGAAATCGCATCACGATTGTCGATCTTTGAACTCCAAGCATCGGCTCTTCACTGCACGACTCGTATTGCCAGATATCGCGGGAGCGACAGAGCACAAACTCCTCTCTGGGGAGGATTGTTTGTCAGCCTCTGGCCGCAGTCCTCGGTTCTCCTCACGACTGGTCTCACAAATCAAGGCTTCTCAGAAAATCTATCACCCAACCTCGCTCCAACTCGTCGTGGCAAAACTGGTTTCGATAGTTGCGCAGGCAGCCGTAGCAGCTTGTGTTTGCTTGGTCGCCTCCACATTGGCAAGCCTGCAATCTACCTAATGCGGCCTGCAAGACGCGGAGCAGTGTGGCCTGATCCCGAGCAATCCGCCGGACGTGTCCATCGCCACCTGGCACTTCGTCAAACAACACCACAGCCGGCATTGACGGATCGCCGGCATAGGGATAGAGGCAGCCATCCAGATCGCGCCGGTCAATGTCCAAGGCAGCACTAGCACCCTCAAGGAGGGCATATAGCAGGGATAGCCAGAAACCGCGCTCGGGATGAGCAAATCCCTCGAACCGCAGTTGAAGAATGTCCGTCTTGAACTCGTGACCTAGAAAGATATGGGCCTGGAGACCTGTGCTGCATT
>CAYVLO010000332.1:0-4328 GCA_964452125.1 uncultured Anaerolineaceae bacterium
CACCCTCCGAGCCGTGTGGGTGGGCAGCGAGTCGCACCCGTACGCCGTCAAGCCCACCTCGACCATCGTAGCCGAGGCTATTGGCGCCGTGCCCGAGACCCTGGCAGCCGACCTGGAATTCGCCTGCAAGGCGGGCACCGAGGCGTTGCAGGCCGCCATGGGGCTCGTGGGGTCGGGGATGGCCGACTATGTGTTGGCCATTGGCATGGACACCGCTCAGGGCCGCCCGGGGGATGCGCTGGAGCACACCGCAGGGGCCGGCGGAGCCGCCTATGTGGTGGGTCCGGCCGAAAATGCCCTGGCGATCATCGAAGCGTCCTATTCGTACGTCACCGATACGCCCGATTTCTTCCGGCGCCCGTACGAGCACTATCCACAACATGGCAGCCGCTTCACGGGCGATCCGGCCTATTTCAAGCACGTGCTGGCCTCAAGCCAATATTTGATGGAGGCCATGGGCACCACAGCCGCGGACTATGCCGCCGCCGTGTTTCACCAGCCCAACCCCAAGTTCCCGGAACGGGCCGCCAAGCTCCTGGGGTTCAAGCCCCACCAGACGCGAACCGGGCTGCTGTGCCCCATGGTGGGCAACACCTACGCGGGATCGTCCCTGCTGGGGTTGTCGGCGATCCTGGATGAGGCCCAGCCGGGCGACCGGGTGCTCCTCGTGTCCTTTGGTTCGGGCGCCGGCAGCGATGCCTTCTCTCTGCGGATCACAGAAAAGATCGATGAGAGGCGAGACCGGGCACCCCGCACCCAGGTATATGTCGAACGCCGCAAAGAGATCGACTATGGCACCTATGTACGCTATCGACAAAAGCTACACATGCACTAACACACTCGTGGCGACGGGCCGGGCGCTGCCTATGGCGCCCGGAATCTCGGGCCACGCACAGGAAGACGAATCGGTACTATGAGAGACGTGAGCATCATCGGCATCGGCCAGACCCCGGTCGCAGAGCACTGGGATCGGTCGCTGCGCCACCTGGCGGCAGATGCGGTGCTGGCAGCCATGAAGGACGCCGGCATCGATTCCGCCGATGCCCTGTATGTCGGCAACATGTTATCGGGCCTGCTCACCGGGCAAGAGCACCTGGGCGCCCTGATCGCCGATTTCGTCGGGTTGCGGGGGATTGAGGCAGTCAAGGTCGAGGCCGCCTGCGGCTCGGGCGCTGCCGCCCTGCGCCTGGGATATGCGGCAGTGGCGGGGGGACTGCACGACGTGGTGGTGGTCTGTGGCGTGGAAAAGATGACCGACACGGTCAACGCCGAGACGACCACCGGCCTGGTGATGGCTGCCGACGCCGATTATGAGTCGGTGCACGGGCTGACCTTTGTCAGCATCAACGCCCTGTTGATGCGCCGCTACATGTACGAATACAAGGTCGAACACGATGACTTTGCGCCCTTTACGGTGAACGCGCACCGCAACGCCGTAGCCAATCCCAATGCCATGTTCCGTGGGACGATCACACCGGCCCAATTTCGTCAGGCGCGGATGATCGCCGATCCCATCAACCTGCTCGACTCGTCGGGCATTGGCGACGGCGCCGCAGCCGTGGTGATCTGCCCCACCCGCATGGCGCCCGAATATGGCAACGGGCACGCGGTTCACATCAAGGCCTCGACGATGGCCACCGACGCTGTCGCCGTCCACGATCGGCCCGATCCCCTCTGGCTGTCGGCCGCCGAGATCTCGGCCTTTAAGGCCTACCAGCAGGCCGGGGTGGGGCCGCGCGACATCGACCTGTTCGAGGTGCACGATGCGTTCACCATTATGTCGGCCCTCAGCCTGGAAGCCAGCGGGTTTGCCGAACGGGGCAAGGCCACCTGGCTGGGCCAATCGGGCGACATTGCCCGCGAGGGTCGGATTCCCATCTGCACCATGGGCGGGCTCAAAGCCCGAGGCCATCCCGTGGGTGCAACCGGCATCTATCAGATCGTCGAAGTGGCGCAGCAGTTGCGCGGCGAGGCCAGAGACAACCAGATCCCGAACGCCCGGCTCGGCATGGCCCAAAACATTGGGGGCAGCGGGGCGACGGTGATTACCCATATTCTCGAAGCAAGAGACTAGCCTTTTCACACCTTTCAGGAGGGAGTTTACAGATGAGTATTCCAAAGCATTGGCGGTTGAACAACCAGCGGTACGCGATGGTCGGTGAGGTATGCCACACCTGCGGTTCCAAGCTATTCCCCCCGCGGGACGTTTGCCCCGAGTGCAGCAAGCCCGCCTACGAACCCTTTCAGTTCAGCGGCAAGGGCCAGGTCTATTCCTACTCGACCATCTATCAGGCACCCACGGGCTATGAGGCCTTTGTGCCCTATACCGTGGCCCTAGTCGAACTGGAAGAAGGCCCTTTGGTCACCGCCCAACTGACCGACGTCGATCAGGATGAACTGGAGATTGGGATGCAGGTGGAGATGGTGACCCGAAAGCTCCGCGAAGAGGGAGACGACGGGCTCATCGTCTATGGCTATAAATTCCGACCGAGTCGATTTCAGCCGTCACTCCAACCTGCGTAAGTAGCGTAGCCACATCCAGATAAAAGACCACGCGGAGGGTGCGATCCTTTTCGATCAGGACCTTCTCGACGAGGGTTTTGACCACCTGACGCTTCATTTCGAATTGCCGACGCCGTGCCCCGTCGTTTTCGGGGACGGCGTCGAGCCATTTCAGGGAGGCGCGCAGGTCGCTGATGTAGCGGCGGGCCTGCGCTTCCCAATCCTCCACATCCGCCAGGCTGAGGATGTCCTGGGTCTCTGCCAGGTCGTGCCTCAAGGTAAGCTCCTGATGGGTCAGCTCGCTGAGTTGGGCATCCATATCCGCCTCGCGAATCGAGCCCTTACGGGCCTGGGCAATGACCCATTGGCGCTCCGTGGCAATCAGTTCCAGGGCTCTTTGGATACGCTCTTGATTCTGAGCATGCGACTCTCCCCCCTGTTGTAGCTCATCCAGGTACCGTCGGGCCTCTATCATCAGTACATCGGGGTTTTGGATGACCGACCGGACTTGATCCCACACGAGTTCGTCGGCCTTGTCGCTGCCGATGGTGCGCGGGCAATCGGGGCTGACCAGCTCGTCATGGCGTTGCCGGCAATAGTACACCCCGCGCGCCGACTTGTCTGCCCAAGGTCGCAGATTCCCATTCCGGTCACGCCGGCTTGTCCGAGGGGGATTGGTGCGAGATCCCCACTTGGTACCACAGGGGCAGAACAGCAAGCCAGAAATCAAATATTCTCGCTCCGGAAGCCAGCAACGCTGTGATGCAGAGCTGGCTTCTGGATTAAGGTCCTGAGGTATAGCGAGCATGCAACGTCACATCGAGGGAACCTGTCAGGCACTGCTGGGCGCCCTGGAGTTCTGCACAGGGGATCCGGGGTTTCGCGACACGTTGGAAGGGCTGCTCGCCGGAAGGGCAGCTCGGATCAAGGCCACGCAGCTTCCCTGGCTCATGCTGCCGGTTCTCGCCTGTGAAGCCCTGACCGATGCGCCCCACCGCGTAGAGGCTGCCTACCATGTCGCAGCCGCATGGGAGCTGGGGAACCTTTCCGCGGCCCTTCTGGACGCCTGGCAGGATCACGATACGGCCGACGCGCTGTGGCAGGAAATCGGCCCGGAGAGGACGGTCAACCTGGCCGTTGGGTTGATCGCTCTATCGCTGCTGTCCCTGTCCCGGCTGGAAAGGTTCTCGTTCTCGGCGTCCCAAATCATGGAGTTACAGCGCGAGTTCCAGCGGACCCTGCTGCGGATGGTGGAAGGGCAGCACGCCGACCTCTCCGACGATCTGAGCCTGGACGACTGCCAGGCCGTGGCGGGCGCCAAGTCGGGCGCGCTTTTTCGCCTGGGCGCGTGGGCCGGGGCCTTTACCGCAGGAGCCAGGTCCGAGGTAGCTTCCCTCTATGGCGACTTTGGTGCGCACCTGGGGCTTTTGATACAGACCTGGAACGACCTCTATGGTCTGACAGGAGCGATGGGCAAGAAGGACGTCGGCCACCGGCGAACGGTGCCTATCGTGGCGACGCTGGCGCTGGACGCCGACGGGACTCGGGATCAGGAGGAGCTGCTCCAATCTACAGAGGGCCGGGCTGGAGAGCTGTACGCATTGACGCAGGCGGCTGTGCTGCACGGTCAGGCGGCCGAGGCCTTGGCCCGCTGCCCATCGCCCGGGCGCCTGGCGCTCTTTCTGGACGCTTACTCCATCAGTCGCCATCTGAATGCCGGGGGAAGACCGTGACCAGGGTCGATCCGCGCCTTGCTGCATTCGGCAGTACAGACGGGTCCAGGCGGATCCGCATGCAGGTGCTGATCCTGTTTGCCGTCGCCGTCC
>CAYVLO010000333.1:0-4320 GCA_964452125.1 uncultured Anaerolineaceae bacterium
GTACATGGCCGGGTAGCATTCGTGCGAATCGTACACCAGCTTGGCCCCGGTGCGCCGGGCGGCGATCCACCCGGGCAAGAGGGTGTCCAGATCGTGGCAGTGGATGACGTCGGCCTGCACGTGGCGCAGGGCGCCGACCAGTTTCCACCAGAAGGTCAACAAGGGCACGATCTGGCGCATGCCCTGACCGTAGGTGGCGGGTATGCGGATGCGCTGGATGGAAATCCCTTCCTTTTCTTCGGCCGTGGGGTGGGAACCCGAACGATCCCACCCGATGACGGTTACGCCGTAGCCGTGGGCGGCGAGCGTCTTGGCTTCGGCATCGACGCGCGGGTCGGCGACGAACGGGTTTGAGAGCAGCATGACAACTTGGGTCAAGACAGGCCTCCAGCCGGTTTCCGATCAGGGGAGACAGGGCTCGATCATGCCTTCCCGGTGGCGGCAGTATCGCCACGTACTCATTATACACGCCGAGCAGCATCTGTGCAACTTGATCGGGTCTGTATCCAGCAATTCCCAATGTGTCAGTGGGGGAATAGTGCTCTGCGTATGTGATGGGCCTGGACGGCTAGATCCAGGCCTTATCCCCCTCCAGTTGCGTGGCACTGAACGGCCCCGCGAGCGCACGATGGCTGGCGGCTCAGCCCTCTTTCAGCGCCCGCAGGCGCGCGACCTCCTGGGTCAGGATGCGGCGCAGGATGGCCGTCGACACGGCATAGGTGGCATCAACGCCAAAGAAGGACAGGCTCTTGGAGAGCAGGCTCTGGCGGCGGCTGTAGGGCGTGTCCGACGCATAGTGGACCACGCCGATATCGTAGGGCGCGTTGATAAAGAGGTTGACGATTTCGTTGGTCGGGTAGCGGGTGGGATAGATGGTTTCGTACACCCCACTGAGATAAGGCCCGGTCTCCATCTCGATGTCGGTATAGCCCTCGCGATAAAAGACGCCCATAAAGTCCTTGTTCTGCAAAAAGGTCCCCCGCACTGTCACCGCTTTCTGATTGTCGAACACGCTGCCCTGAGCCAGATAGGGCGCGATATCGCTGACCCCCAGGCAGTTCTTGAACAGGAAGGTGTTCTGCGAATGCTCGTCATAGACCACGTTGGGGACCATCACGTCGCCCACCTGTCCGTTCAGGGTGGCCGACTTGCCCATGAAATAGACCCCCAGCAATTGGCCCAGGTTGCGGCCCACCTGGGTGATGATCTGATAAGCCGCCATGCCCAGGGGATAGTCCACGTTGAGGACGAGGGCTTCGCTTTCGGCCAATATCTCCAGCCCCTTGATCTGAAGCCGCTCGTCCAGGTCCTGGGGCCGCAGGGCGCTCAGGTCGACCAACTGGGCGGCGACGTCCAGGTATTGGGGGTTCTCGACGTGCAACAGACCCCGCTCCCGGTGATACCGCTGCATGGCCTCCTGTTTCTTGGCCTGTTCGTCCGGTTCGCCGTGGCGCAGATATTTGCCCAAAGCGTAGTACAGGAGATTGTCCAACAGGCCCCGATCGTCCCCGGTTTTGAGGGCCACGTAGGAATCCCATAGGCCCTCGGGATCGATCGCTTGCAAAAAGGCGGCGAGATCGTCTTCGATGGCCCGCGCATAGCCGCTCAAGAGGTTCACCAGGCTATGGATGTTGGAGGAGACAAAATAGACAGGCCGATAAAACAGATCGGAGCCCAGAAACCGATCCGATTCCATCGAGATGCGGGACCACCAGCCATCGGTGGCCCGCTGATAGTCGGTCAGCGAGCCAGCCAGCAGCCGGATCGACAGATCCTTGGGCTCCCGCCCTGCGTGGAGAAGGTTGGGCCAAAAGGCCTCTCCCCAGGCAGATTGGAGCTTGATCAGGTCTTCCGACGAGATGTCGAGGATCGTAGCCACATCGGCCACTTCTTCCCCTTCCAGGCGGCGCCTGTCCAAGACATGGTCCTCGATGCGTTCCAGGAGCGACGTCCGGTTCAACCGCTCGTGGAGCTTGTTCCATTCGATCTGGTAGGCGGTCAGCATGGGGATCAGATCGTCGATGTCCGAGACGCTGGCGATAAAGGCCGCCAGGGTGCACCCGCCGTCAAAGAACATCTTGCGCCGGCGCGAGTGGGCCGTGACGGGCATCCACTTTTCCACAGAATCATGGCCCCGGCGGCTGAACACTTCGTCCGATTGACCCATCAACACCAGGCAGACCTGCGTCATGCACTGGGGCAAGCGCATGACGCTGTAGACAAAGGCCGAGACATCGGGCACAAGCCGGTTGGCGTCCGGGTGCAGGCTCGAGTCCATGGCGCAATGGGTCTCTTCCAACGAGCGGACACGAATATCGCCCGAAGAGCGCAACAACGAGTAGTAGGTGCGCATATAGAGGTCGATCTCTTCATTGCCGCGAGAGGGAACGTCTCGAATCATGAACATCCTCCGGCTCCGTCGTGGGAGCGTACGAAATGCGAAATTGGGCCAGAAACCGGTAGTGCATCCTTTCCAAGCCCTCGTCCCCGAGGACGGGGACGAGGAGCGAGTGCATCCTTTCGTCATGCCCGCTTCCGCGGGGGGGACGTTCGTCAATTTTCCAGCAGATTGCTCCCACCTCAGTAGGAACCGTTTTGGACAGGAACTCGTTACCCTATTCGGGCAATTCCTGTTCGGGCATGTCCAGGTTGATCACCTCGCCATGGCGGTCCAGGACCACCCGAAAGCCCAACATGCCCAGCCAGGCCCGCGCCCCATCGGGCAACCCGTGCTCGATGACCTGGTCCATATTTTTGATGGAGGCATCGATCATCGCCTTGGTAAACAGGTCGTCTTTGCCCAGCATCTGAAGCATGGCCTCGGTGGCGATCTCTTGATGAGCCATGAACTGCTCGCGCAACAACTCGATGACGCGCCGGTCCACCGCCTCGGCCTCCACATGTCGCAGGAACCCGTCATCATCGATCACATAGTTGGGCACCGAGCCGACCATCACCACATCGACCGGGTTGTCGTCCTCATCGCGAACCAACCCCTGAAACAGAGCCGTTCGAGGTGCCGACGTCATACACATCCTCCTTACGGCACGGCGCTGCCAGGTCGATCACCTGACGTGATTGGCTGCTCTCCGTGCGCCTACCAACCCATGGAAAAGGGCAGCGAGCCCGATGCCGCTGCCCTCCTCCTTGTTTCGATGGACCCGGCCGGATTCGAACCGGCGGTCTCCTGCGTGCAAAGCAGGCGCCTTCCCGCTAGGCCACGGGCCCCCAGTGCCGACGAGAGGATTCGAACCTCCACACCCAGAAGGGCAACAGATCCTAAATCTGTCGCGTCTGCCAGTTCCGCCACGTCGGCTCCAAACGCCGATTAGATGGGCTCATACCCCCGATTCTGTCAACCCGCCTTGCGGCGGGTTGCGCCGTCATCTGTCTCACCTCTAGGAGGTGGCAGCTTTTGACCTGTTGGGTGTTACCCAACCTCATCATCGCCGCTGCGACGAGACCGAACCCGCTGTGGGGCTCGGCCCACTCGCCTTGCTCCCGGTCGCACGCTCACCCAGCCGGTCGTGTTGCCACGGCCGCTGGTGGGCTCTTACCCCACCGGTTCGCCCCTTACCGGCGCCCACTGGACGCCGGCGGGAATGCTTTCTGTTGCGGTTGTAGTCAGGACGCGGCTCTCGCCGGCCTGCCCCCACTTGCTGTTTCGTGAGGCGACCTTGTTCCCCAGGCCCTGGGGCCAGGAACTGGGAGTCGGGAAGTTCCTCTAGAGGGCGTTGAGCGCCCTCCAGCGACGGCTCCTCCATCTAACCGCCCCCATTATACCACGAGAGTCGAGCCGCATCAAGTATCGGCCCTGGCTTTGTCAATGTGTTGCAACACTGGCCCTTCTGATTCGATGCTCGCCGCTCCTCGCGGGGAGGATGGCAGGAGCGGGCGAGGCATTCCCAACCCACCCGGGCGGGCTTGGCGCCGTGCACCCGGTCGTAGGGTTGGTAGGGGCGAGGCATCGCCGCAATCATGAACGCCTGCACGGGGCTGCGTGGCCGATGCCTCGCCCACCATCGACGCCCATCGTCAGCGCGAGCGAATGGGCGAGGCATTCCCAGGAAAGACCAGGCCATCCACCGTCCCGGACACGGGACCGCCTTCCCGTTGGGACGCAACCCTTGCCCGGAATGCCTCGCCCCTACATTTTACCCTCGGGGTAGGGTGTTGCAGTGCGCAGCCCCTCACCGGGAATGCCTCTCCCCTACCGGCTACAGGCTTTATCCTGGTGCGCGCTGTAGGGGCGAGGCATTGCCGATCCCCGAATTCATCTCCGCATGCCATGCCGCCTGCTGCAGTCACCGGCGCCCTGCA
>CAYVLO010000334.1:0-4320 GCA_964452125.1 uncultured Anaerolineaceae bacterium
GAGACCTCCGAGGTCTTTACGACCTCGGAGGTCTTTGCTTGTGGGGCGCCCCTACCCCGTTGATGCCGTCGCCCCTACCGCCCGAGCCAATAAACAAGGCCGCCAACCCGCAAAGGCTGGCGGCCCCGTCGATCTCGCCTAATGGCGCAGGTGATAGGGCACGTCGATGATCACCCGGTCCACGCCGGTGTGTCCCCGGCGGTAGATCAGCGCGTTCTTGATCAACCGCGCCGTCTGGTTGTGGAGCAACTCCTGCCAGCGGCGCGCCGCCACAAACTCGGGCAACACCACCACGGCCAAACCCCGCTCCGGGTCTCGGGCATCGGTCTGGTCCAGATAGTCCAGCAGCGGCCCCACCGTCGAGCGATAGGGCGATTCGAGCACCACCAGCGGCACATCGTGGCCCCATCTCTGCCAGCGCTCCTTCACCCGTTCGGTCCTGTCGAGGTCTACCTCGGCCATCACCGCTGTGACGTCCTTGGACAGCGTGCGGGCAAAGCGCAGGGCGCCCAGCGTGCCGCGATGCATCCCCGACACAAAGACCAACACTTTGTGGCGCTCCCGCGTATCGGCCTCCGGCCACTCTTCGCAGCACACACCTTCCAACGAGAGCTGGTCCGCCACCGCCAGATAGTGCTTTTTGATGCTGTGAAACATCCACACAATCACCGGAATCAACAACAACACCACCCAGGCGCCGTGAAGGAACTTGGTGGCGATCTGAATCAGCAGCACCACGCCCGTGGCCACAGCACCCACGCTGTTGATGACTGCCTTCCATTGCCAGCCCGAGCCGCGCAACCGGCGCCAATGGCGCACCATGCCCGCCTGCGACAGGGTAAAGGACAGAAACACGCCCACGGCATAGAGGGGGATCAGGCCGTGGGTCCGCCCGCCAAAGATCACCACCAGCGCCGAGGCCAGGATCGCCAGAAGCAGAATGCCGTTGGAAAACACCAGTCGGTCGCCCAGGTTGGTTAACTGCCGGGGCAGGTACCGGTCGCGGGATAGGATGGCCGCCAGGCGCGGAAAGTCGGCAAAGGAGGTGTTGGCCGCCAGCACCAGGATCAGCGTGGTCGCCGTCTGGAGCGCCAGGTAGATCGGCCCTTCGCCAAACACCTGCCGCGCGATCTGCGAGACCACCGTCTCACTCTCCATCGGAATGATGTGCAGCGAGCGGGCCAAAAAGGTGATGCCCAGGAACATGATGCCCAACAGAGTGGCCATCGCGACCAGGGTTTTGCCGGCGTTTGTGGCCTCAGGCTTGCGAAAGGCCGGAATGCCGTTGCTGATCGCCTCCACGCCGGTCAAGGCCGTGCTGCCCGAGGCAAAGGCCCTTAGAATGAGAAAGAGGCTCAGGGCCTGGAGCGTCCCTTCGCCCGTGGGGGCCGCGGCGGCAGCCGTCGGCTCCAGGGTGCCCGTCGTCAAGCGAAACAAGCCCACCGCAATCAAGGACAAAAAGAGCACCAAGAACCCGTAGGTCGGCACAGAAAAAAGCGTGCCCGATTCGCGCACGCCGCGCATGTTGGCCCAGGCGATCAGGGCGATGGCAATCAGGCACAGCTCGATCCGCCAGGGCAAGAGGGCCGGGAACGCCGATGTTGTAGCCGCAATCCCGGCGCTGATACTCACAGCGACGGTCAGCACATAGTCGGTCAGCAATGCCGCTGCCGCCACCAACCCCGGTCCTTCGCCCAGGTTTTCGTGGGCCACGATATAGGCCCCACCGCCCGAAGGATAGCCATGGATCGTCTGATAGTAGGAAAAGACCACGATCACCAGCAGCCCGACGATGGCCAGCGCGATGGGCAGCGACAGCCCCAGAGCCGCCGAGCCTGCCAGGACCAACACCAGAAGGATTTCCTCTGTGGCATAGGCCACCGAAGACAAAGCGTCGGACGAAAAGACCGCCAACGCCTGAATTTTGTTCAGCCGCTCGTGCACCATCTGGGCACTGGGCAGGGGCGCCCCAATCAAAAAGCGCCGGACATCTGCAAACATGCAAGTAGCTCCTGTTCCTCGAACCTATCACAAAAAAACCAACGGGCCCCAGGGCCCCAAACGGGCCGGTCGTGTCCCCCACGCCGCGAATCTCGCGTCGGCGCGAACCGCACTCCCGACCACGGGCGGTCAAGCCCAGCACACGCATACCTCAAGGGCGTCGGCCGGTGGAGAGCCTTCAAGTGCCGTCGCCGTACACATTGTAGCGGCCCCAGCCAAAAAAAGCCTGGGACGAATCGCCCCAGACATTTCGTTGGTCGCCGTCTATCCGATTTTCGGGTCGTCCCCAATGAACGCTCACCGCAGTCCCCACTCCGGCGCATGCCCATGGCCCATACCTGCGGGCTCGGGTCCGTATACCACAGCGGGCCCAGTATAGATCCAATCTTCCCGCCCGTCAAGCCAAATTCGATCGATGGCGCATGTGGAATACAGCGCCACCGACGGCAAAGGCCCGGCCACGAATGGCACGAATTTCACGAATGGCGCGCCCCCATCGATTCCCCGATAGAGGCACACGGTAGGGGCGACGGCATTCCCGAAACGCCTGTGTCCCCACAGAGAGACCATTTCATGAGCAGACGATGCCCTACCTGCGGGTTCCTGGGAATGCCTCGCCCTCTGGTGGTGGGCGAGGCATCGCCAGGCAAGGACATGCGGGATGTTCCTAGTTACGGCGGGCGGCGCCGGCGGCGGGGCCCAATCACCGGCGGCGATGCCGTCGCCCCTACCGATCCCATCGCCAAAACGCATCGTAGGGGCGACGGCATTCCCGAAACGCCTGTGTCCCCACAGAGAGACCATTTCATGAGCAGACGATGCCCTACCTGCGGGTTCCTGGGAATGCCTCGCCCTCTGGTGGTGGGCGAGGCATCGCCAGGCAAGGACATGCGGGATGTTCCTAGTTACGGCGGGCGGCGCCGGCGGCGGGGCCCAATCACCGGCGGCGATGCCGTCGCCCCTACCGATCCCATCGCCAAAACGCATCGTAGGGGCGCCCCTCGTGGGCGCCCAATTCAAAAGTCCAACCACCCACCCGTTCAATGGCCTTCCCAAAAAGACTGTGGTATAATCTCCCCCGAGCGCAGCGGCGGACCGCATGCAGGCAATTTCGATGGCCGCCTTGATGGAAATGGGAATTCAGCTTACCGACACGGCCCTCGGCTGCGGCTATACTGGCGATAACGACCAGCCTCCAGCCGTTGCGCTTGCATCGAACCGGGTAGCCTTTTTGCTGTTCCTTTTGCCTGGGGGCTGGTCGTCTGTCGTGGGCCGTCCTCGGCTGGGATCGGCCTGACGGGCCCCTCACAGAAAGGAAGGCACATGACACGCACCGAATCGTTTCTCACGCGGCTTCAGGCCGGGGAGGCGCTCGTGGCCGACGGCGCCACCGGCACCATGTTGCAGCGCATGGGGTTGCCGGCAGGCCAGGCGCCCGAGCGCTGGGTGCTCGACCAACCGGAGGCGATCCTCTCGCTCCACCGGGCCTACATCGGCGCCGGCTCGGACCTGTTTCTGACCTGCACCTTTGGCGGCAGCGCCTATCGCCTGGCCCCTCACGGCCTGGCCGACCGGGTGGTCGAGGTGAACCGGCGCGCGGCCGAACTGGCCCGCGAAGCCGCCGGGGATCGCTGCCTTGTTGCCGGCGACCTCGGCCCCAGCGGCCAGCTCTTGGCGCCCCTGGGCAAGGCCACCCCTCAGGAGATGGCCGACGCCTTTGCCCAACAGGCGCAGGGCCTGGCCGAAGGCGGCGTCGATTTCCTCGTCATCGAAACCATGAGCGACCTGGGCGAGGCCCAGGCTGCCATCGAGGGCGCCCGCCGCGCCACCGAGCTGCCCATCGTCTGTAGCTTTAGCTTTGACAGCCACGGCCGCACCATGATGGGCCTCAAACCGGCCCAGGCCGTCCAGGCCCTGGCGGACCAGGTACAGGGCATCGGCGCCAACTGCGGCAAGGACCCCGCCGAGTATGTAGGCTTTATGCAGGCCATGCGCCAGGCCGCGCTGGAAACCGCGCCCGACCTGATCCTGTGGGCCAAGCCCAACGCCGGCTTGCCGCGCATGGTCGACGGCGAGGCCGTCTACGACGCCACCCCCGAGCAGATGGCCGCTGTGGCCGCCCAGCTCCGCGAGGCGGGCGCCCAGGTCATCGGCGGCTGCTGCGGCACCACGCCGGTGCACATCCAGGCCATGGCCCAGGCCCTGAAAGCCTGACGAAAGGCCGTCGCCCGCATCGGGGCGCGCTGCCCCTACAGATCCCATCGCGAAAGTGCAGTGTAGGGGCGACGGCATTCCGGAGACGCCTGTGTCGCGATGAAG
>CAYVLO010000335.1:0-4306 GCA_964452125.1 uncultured Anaerolineaceae bacterium
GACCCCCGCTTCCGCGGGGGTGACGGCGTTGTTGGGCCCCCGCACGAATCGTGTCGTCTCACACGAAACCGAATTTCGACCTGACAACGCACCGATTTCGTGGGGTCCGGGGCCGCCCATCTGCGGGCGCGTTAGGGCCCCGGGCCGGGGGTGTGGGGGCGCGGCGGCGCCCCCCACAGATCCCCTGCGGACAGGGTGTAGCGTGGGGCGTGATAGAAGTAGGCGGGCCTTGCCTTCCGTCTTCTCATCCTTACCTTGACATCTCAGGGACTGTCACTCGCCCCCACTCATAACCTGGGCCAGAACCTGAAGCCCCTCTCGGATCTTTTCGGGTGTCACGTAACTGAAAGCCAGTCGCAGATACTGGCCCGGGGGCTCTTCGGCAAAGAAGGGATCGCCCACGGGGATCAGCAACCCCTGGGCGCGGGCCCGCTCGGCTACCTGGGCCGCCCGCAGCGGCGCGGGCAGGGCCAGCCACACGAAAAACCCGCCGCCGGGCCGGGTCCAGCGGGCGCCCGCCGGCATGACATCCGCCAGGGTATCCAGCATGGCGTCGCGCCGCTCCTGATAGACCTGCCGCAGGCCGGCGATGTGCGGCTCAAGCAGACCTTGCCGGCAATACTCGGCCAGGGCCTGGGCGATCAAGGGATTGGCGCCGCCGCTCATGTTGCGCAGGCCGCTATTCACCAGGCGGTCGATCAGGCCTGGCGGTCCCAGCAGCCAGCCCAGGCGCAGCCCCGGCGCCAGGATTTTGGAAAAGCTGCCAATGCGCAGCGCCCGACCGCTGTCGTCCCAAGAAAACAGCGAGGGCGGCGCCTCGCCGCCATAGGCCAGGTCTCGATACACGTCGTCTTCCACCACCAGCAGGTCGTACCGCTGGACCAGGTCCAGCACCGCCCTTCGCCGCTCGGCCGCCAGGGTGACACCGCTGGGATTCTGAAAATTGGGGATGACGTAGAGCATTCGGGCCCGGTCCCCCTGATGGGCCAACTCGTGCAGCCGATCGGCCAGCGCTTCAACCCGCAAGCCATCGTCGTCGGTCGCAATTTGCAGCAGGCGCAGCCCGTGATCGCGAAAGAGCTGGAGCGTCTCGTGGTAGGTGGGCGCTTCGACCAGCACAATGTCCCCCGGGCGGGTGAACAGGGTACACAGGTGGTCCAGGATCTGGGCGGAACCACCGGTAATCATCATCTGGGGCCGTTCCACGACCAGGCCCTCCTCACGGGCCAGCCTGGCCCGCAAATAGTCGATGAGGGGGCCATAGCCCTGACAGGGGCCATATTGCAGGGCAATGTCGGCCCGCTCCCGGAATACGGCTTGCATGGCCCGTGCCAGGTCGTCCCGGGGAAAGGTGGCCGGGTCGGGCAGGCCGTAGACAAAAGAGATGGTGCCCGGCGGTCCCGCCGCCTGGACGCCGGCCAGGGGGTCATACAGTTCAGGTTGCGTCATCGGTCGCCTCCCATTGTGAGGCCGCGCCCTTACGCGGCGGCTTGTTGAGGTTCATCGGGTAGAAAGCGCAGGAACACCTGGTTGCCCAGGAGCTGGCCCCGCCGCGAGAGACGGACCCGTTCCTCGTCTATCTCGATCAGGTCCCAGGCCCGCAGATCGGCCAATGAATCGCCGTAACGATCCCGGAACGACAGGCCAAACCGCTGTCGAAATCGCTCAAAGGGTACCCCTTCCTGCACCAACCGCAAGCCCATCATCATGGTTTCGGCCATCTCCAAGGTCAACGAGATAGCCTCCTGGCTTTCCACAGGAGAGCGCCCCGCTCGCACGCGCTCCACGTACTCTTGGGGCAAGGCCACATTGGACCGGCGCCACCCTCCGGCCCAGGAGTGGGCGCCCGCGCCCAGGCCCAGGTAGGGTTGATTGCGCCAATAGGTCAGGTTGTGCCGGCAGGCGTATTTCCCATCGCGCGCCCAGTTCGAAATCTCATAGTGCGCGAACCCGGCAGATTCGAGCCGCTCGCGGGCCGCCTCGTACAGGTCCGCCGCCCGGTCGGGATCGGGAGCGACCAACCCGCCGCTGCCAATGGCCCGAGCCAAGGGGGTGCCCGATTCCACGCTCAGGGCATACAGCGATAGGTGATCGGGTTCCAGCGCCAGGGCCTGCTCCAGATTGGATTGCCAGGTCGCCAGGCTCTGCCCCGGCAGGCCAAAGATCAGATCCAGATTGATGTTGTCGAATCCGGCCTGCCGCGCCGACCGGAACGCATCGAGGGCGTCTTGGGCCGAGTGGATGCGCCCCAAAAGGCGCAGTTCCTCCGCGTCCAGGCTTTGCACGCCCAAGCTCAGGCGATTGATGCCCAGCCCTCGCAGTTGGCTCAAAAAAGCCCGATCCACAGTGCCAGGGTTGGCCTCCATCGTGATTTCGGCCTCGGGCTGCACCACGAAGGAGCGGTTCACCGCCGCCAGGATACGGGCAATCAGGGGAAAAGGCAACACACTGGGCGTGCCGCCCCCCATGTAGACCGTGTCCAGCGCAGCCGGGCCGGCCTGTTCGATCTCGCGCGCCAGCGCCGAAGCATAATCCGCGTAAAGGGCGTCTTGACCGGCGTATGAGTTAAAATCGCAGTAGCTACATTTGGCCCGGCAAAAGGGGAGGTGGAGGTAGAGGGCTGTGATCTCCATCCCCCCATCCTACTCGGCGCCGGCTGCCGCTTCAATGGCCTCAATGATCTTGACATAGCCCGTGCAGCGGCATAGGTTGCCAGCGATCGCCTTTTTGATCTCGTCTCGGGTGGGATGGGGGTTCTCGTCCAGCAGGGCCTTGGCCGACATGATGAACCCCGGAGTGCAATAACCGCACTGCACAGCGCCGTGGTCGACAAAGGCCTGCTGCAAGGGGTGCAGGGTCTCCCCATCGCTCAACCCCTCAATGGTCGTGATGTCCTGTCCCTGGGCCCGCAGCGCCGGGATCAGGCACGACAGCACGGCCTGGCCGTTCATGATCACGGTGCAGGCGCCGCATTCCCCCTCGTTGCAGCCGATCTTGGTGCCGATCAAGCCCAACCGCTCGCGCAGCACGTCGACCAACAGCTCATCGGCCTCCACAGGTACCGTGACCTCCCGTCCGTTGACGGTCATGGTAAGGGGATAGCTCTTTTGCTCCATTGATTCGTCGTCTCCTGTTCCCGAATGGGGGAGCAGTTTACCCTCGAGCCTGCTCCACGGCGCGGGCCAATCCTTGCTTCACCAACACCTGCAACACCTCCACCCGATATTCCTTGGAGGCGCGAAGCAGGCTTGTCCGCGGCTTGGCCTCTCCGGCCGCCACCTGCGCAGCCTCAGCAAAGACCTCCGGGCTGGCCTCTCGTCCCTGCAAGAACGCTTCCGTCTCGCGGGCGCGAAAGGGCACCGGCGCCACCGGCCCCAAGCCAATGCGCGCCCATTCGAATTGCTCGCCGGGTTCATCCAACAACACGCTCACCGCGCAGTTCAGGATGGGCAATACCAAAGCGCGCCGCCGCCCAATCCGCTCCCAGGCCGTGCCGTGGTGCGATGGCGGGATGGGCACGCGGATGGCGGTGATCATCTGGCGATGGGGGTCGATGGCCGATTGACCGGGCCCCAAAAACAGCTCGCTCACTGGCTGCCATGCGCGGCCCTCCAACGTGGCCACTTCCACCTCCGCGTCCAGGGCCAGCAGGGCCACCGACCCATCGGCCGCGGGCAGGGCGCTGACCAGGTTGCCCGCCAGGGTAGCCACCGTCTGGATCTGAAGGGCGCCCACCGTTTCGGCCGCCTCGGCCAACACGCGGAAGGTGCTCCGCACCAGGGGCGATTCGTGAAGCTGGCGAAAGGTTACGTTGGCCCCCAGGAGCAGATACTCACCCACCTGCTGAATGCCATCCAGCCCGGGGATACGGCAGACGTCGACCAGGCATTCGACCTCGTGGCGGCCCTCCTGGAGTTCGATGATCAGATCGGTGCCGCCGGCAATAATCTGCGCCTGCCCCTGATAGCGATCCAGGAGCGTCAGGGCCTCGGTAACCGATCGTGGGGTCTCGTACGCTTGCCACATAGCACGCCTCTCTGTTGCAGGATAACGGTTACAGGATAGCACAACCGGGCGCGGCTGTCAACTCGTACCCAGAATCGGTTAGGGCAATCTCATTTGGATCAACGGAGATTCGCAAGATGGGCATGGCGGAGCATTTCGCACCGTACAGTCCCTTTTCTTGGAGTGCGCAAGCTTGCTTGCGCAGCTATTTGCGGCAGCAAGCGTCCTGGCGCTTCGCGCCAGGCACGCACTCCAAAGTGAGTCTTCTCAACCAGGTATCATTATCCAACTGATGCGATAA
>CAYVLO010000336.1:0-4302 GCA_964452125.1 uncultured Anaerolineaceae bacterium
CCTGGGCGGCCATAGCGCAGGACCGCCTCGGCAATCAACCAGGCGATGCGCAGGCGAAAGCTCCAGATCTCGGGCTGGGCGCAGGTGAGGGCCTCCCACGCTGCATAGCCGCCGGCCCTCTCGATCTCGGGTCCGTAGCGATCGGCCGTCTCAAACTCTAACCCCTCGCAGGGACGATACCCGACGCGAAACCCCGGCCGATTCAACAGCAACAGGGGCCATTCGGCATCGACCCCCACGGTACTCTCTTGCGAAGTGGCCAACAGGGTTTCGGCGGCCCGGCAGGAAAGGCCCCGCGAGCCCGCGCCAATGTCCCAATCCTGCCCGGTGGTCAGGGCAAAGACCCTGTTGAAAAAGGGCTCCGTCTCGGCCTGATAGGGGGGATGGGTCGCCCAGGCCCGCGGCGTGCGGCCCAGGACGAGAAAATCGTAGCCGGTGATTTCCTCGACAACCTGATCCAGCTCCTCGAGATAGTGGGCCGCCCAGTGAAGGGCCCGGTCAAAGTCGCACATGTGCAGGTGGCTGGTGCCGGCCTCGAGTCCGGCCTGGATCGTCTCACGGCGCACGTGGCCGATCCCGTCGATGCCCCCGGATGCACTGTTGCTGATGCAGACCCGAACCCCGTGGGCTTCCAGCAGCTCGACGATCGTGGGGTGGGTCTCGAGGGAACAGTAGGCGGTGGCAACGGGATAGCGCCGGACCAGGCTCTCCAGGTGGAGGGTCATCAGGGGCGCCATCCGTTCGTCGGGGTGGTGGACGGTCGCGGCGAGGGCCACGGTCGATGGCTGGGGCATGGGCGGGCTCAGCGCCACAATCTGGCCGGATACACGCCCTGTTGGATCAGGCCGTCGATGGCGGCCCTGACCCGGGGCTTGTCCTCCGGGTAGGTCACCCCAAACCAGCGCTCGGAGGTGGGCAGCACCTGCACCCGGGCCAGGCCCTCGGCGATCAGCTCGCCGACGGTCCGGGGCAAAAAGAACTCGGCTTTGGTCAGGTCCCGCTGCGTGTCCCGCAAAAAGGCGCCGAACCGGGCATCCAGCTCGGCAAAGAGGTCGGGCGTAAAGCCCCAGGTGTTCATCGAGGCAATGCTCGCCTCGGGGATGTCGATCCAGGTCTGGCCATCGTCCGAATAGCAGATGGCGTCGTCCCGCCGTTGCACACGGGTGCGCTCCTGGATGCCGATCAGAAAGCCGTCCCCGTCCACTTGGCAGATGCCGCGAGAGACGTAACCGTGCTCGGTGAGGGTGTTCTCCAGGGGAAAGCCGACCATGGCATAGTGCTGAATCAGGCCCGGTTCGGGGATCTCGGCCAAGAACCGGACCAACGCCTGGAACGAGTCGCGGCCATAGAAATCGTCGGCATTGATGACGGCAAAGGGGCCATCGACGGCCTGCCGGCTCACCAGCGTGGCGTGGCCCGTGCCCCAGGGCTTGACCCGATCTGGGGGCACCGAAAAACCGGGGGGCAGATCGTCCAGTTGCTGGAACACGTAATTGGTGTCGCACTGTCGCTCGATGGTGCGGCCCACCCGCTCGCGAAAGGCCGCCTCGATCCGGCGGTTGATGACAAACACCACGCGCTGAAAGCCCACCCGCAGGGCGTCGTACACCGAATAGTCGACGATCAATTCCCCGTTGGGTCCCACAGGGTCGATCTGCTTGAGGCCCCCGTAGCGGCTGCCGATTCCGGCTGCCAGGACAACGAGGGTGAGGGGAGAATGGTGTGTTTCGTGCATATCGCTTTCTACACTCTGGACGGTAGGGAGTCATAGGAGAAACGCAGTTCTCACGCCACCAGCATAGGGTCGACTTGTTCTGCTCTCAGGCTGGCACTGGCATAGCCGAGACATGCCTTGATGTCTTCACGAGTCAGTCCCGGATAGTTTCGCAGAATCTCTGATTCTGGCCAACCTTGAGCTAACAGATCGATGATCAAGTCAACCGCAAGGCGCGTTCCCTTGACGATCGGTTTTCCTACCAGGATCTCGGGATCAATCACAATCCGATGCTCCCAATCCACCTTGGCCTCCTTTCTCTACTGGCTGCGGGGTCTCCCCGAAAACTCGAGAATCAACTCATCAAGATTAATGATCAACCCAGTCTGGAGCATATAATCCATACCAAGGATGCCATTGATCTCGAAGCCCTAGTCCATTCCGCCAACCTCGATCTCAAAGTCGGTGACGGTGGACGGGCCAACTTGTAACAAGTCGACTCGGCGGCTGAACACTGCTTCTGTTCCACCCACACCTCGAATTGTATACAGAGTATCAGACATCTCGGGTTCGATGCCTGCTTCTGCCACCCGGTGCGCTGCCAAGATCGTGCTCGCCGAACCGGTGTCTATCAACACGCCCGGAATCTCGATCTCTGTCCCGCGGTAGTTGAGTTGCACACGAGTGAACGGCAGGTTATCTTGTAGGATAAGTCGCATCCGCCCTCCGAATGCCGATCCAACGTCGCTCGCGGATGTCCAGACTCTCGCGCCCGGTGTGCACAAAGTAGAACTCGCGTTGAGGGTACGCCCGATGCAGGCGTTCATAGGCCTGCAAAGCCGCTGCCCCGCGTGCGCTGGTCTCAACAACGGCGATCTCGTCGAGCAATCGCCGGTTTTCTTCTGTGTGGGCTTGGATCGCTTCGATGACAAGCCACTGATTCGGATACACCCTGCACACCTCTTGCCAGGTCATCGTTTCGTTCCCTTCCTCTCCAACTCAAAAAAACTCGCAGCAACTTGACATGGGACTTGCGTCTATGAGAATAGTATAGCTCTATTGCGCTATTCAGTCAAGGAACAGATCTAATCCACCGTCAGCGTCTTGCTCAGATTCCGCGGGAAATCGGGATCGATGCCCCGCGCCACGCTGAGGTGGTAGGCCACCAACTGGGCCGGCAGGGTGAGGAGGATGGGTGAGAGAAAGCGGTCCGCATCGGGCACGGCGAGATAGTCGTGGACGTTGGCCCGCAGGGCCGGGTTCTCGGCCGCCAGGGCAATGGCCCGCCCCCCGCGGGTGGTGACCTCGTTGACGTGGTTGATCATCATCGCCTCGTCGCCGGGGGCGGTGACGAACAGGACCGGATAACCCGGTTCAACGGCCGAGAGCGGGCCATGCTTGAACTCACTGCTGAACATGCCCTCACAATGGGAATAGGTGATCTCTTTGAGCTTGAGGGCCGCCTCCAGGGCGATGGGATGGGTCAGCCCATAGCCCAGGTAGTGCAGGGTCTTCCAGCTCTCCAACGAGTGGGCCACGCGCCGGGCCGATCCCTCGGTGGCCTCCAGCGTTCGCGCCAGGAGATCGGGCAACTGGGACAGTTCGGCGGTATCGCGGCCAGCCAGCCGGTAGGCCAGGTACAAAAAGAGCACGGCCTGATTGACAAAGGTCTTGGTGGCCGGCACGCTGATCTCATAGCCGCAGGCCAGCGGCAGATAGACGTCGCTCTGGTGGGCCAGCGACGAACCCAGCACATTCAGGACGCCCAACACGCGCCCGCCATTGCGGCGCATGACCTTGAGGGCGTTGAGGATGTCCTTGGTTTCGCCGCTCTGGCTGACAAAGACCGCCGTGTCGGCCGGGCCGGTGCTGCGGCCATACTGCTCGATGAACTGGGGACCCAACACCGGTACGGCGGGCTTGCCGGCGATCTGATCGAAATAGTAGGCGCCCAGCAGGCAGGCATGATAGCTGGTGCCGCAGCCCACCAAAAAGACCGGGCGATCGCCCGGTGCGTTCAACGCCTTCAGGAAACGCTCCACATGGGGCGAGCGATCGAGCAAGTGCAAAAGCTCGCCGGCGACGGTAGGTTGCTCGTGGATCTCTTTGAGCATAAAGTGGGGGTAGCCGCCCTTTTCCGCCACCTCGATGGGGCCGTCGTACCACTCTTCGGCGCGCTCCAGGCGCGCCCCGCTGTGCACGTCGTACAGTTCCACGCTGTGGGGTGAAAGGACGACGATTTCGCCATCGTACACACGCAGAACGCGGCGGGTGATGGGCAGAATGCTGGGCAGGTCGGAGGAGATGCAGGCGGCGCCGTCGGTCAGGCCTGCGACCAGCCCGCTGCCTTTTTTGATGGCGTACAGCCGGTTGTCGTCGCGATGGGTGATGACAAAAGCATAGTCGCCTTCCAGATCGTCGTAGGCCGAGCGGATGGCCGCCAGCATATTGCCGCCGTTGCGGTCAAAGTAGCGCTCCACGGCGTGGATGCAGGTCTCGCCGTCATTGGTGCCGCGGACGGTCAACCCCTCGCTCAGGAACAGCTCGCGCATCTGGACGTTATTGACGACGTTGCCGTTGTGAGCGCC
>CAYVLO010000337.1:0-4302 GCA_964452125.1 uncultured Anaerolineaceae bacterium
GCCACTCACCACCCAAGGGGTGTAACGAACTCACCCAGAAAGTTGAAATACACCCCCGCACTCCGCACTCCATACACCGCTACCGCGCCTTGCGCTGGGGGCCACCCTAAGGTATAATGGCCCCACCTGCCCGGCGTGGGGCGACGCACGCCGCCCCACCCGGGTTGGGCCTCGGGGCGGATGCTCAACCGTCCGGAAAAGCCATCCGCCCCGAGGGAACAGACCCCATCAGGAGCCTATTCTTCCTCGCCAAGTTCTTCGATGCGCTGGCCAATGGCGTCCAGTTGTTGCTTCAGCCATTCGGCCTGCTGCCGGAGGAACTCGGTCTCTTGTTCTGGACTCGGCGGTTCGGCATAGGGCCCATAACCCCAGGCCGGCGGCGCTGCCTGAGCAGCTCCTTGCGGCGCCTCCCAGGCCGGGCCGTACCCGGCGCGAGCCCAACCGGGCACGCCTGTGGCATAGTACACGTTGCGATGGCGCCAGCCACCGCCTCGACCGCCCCAGGCGCCGCCCCGTCCAAAGCCACCGTAGCCGCCGCCATAGCCACCGCCATAGGCGCCGCCATAACCGGCGCCCCACGCGGCCCCATAGCCGCGCCCTGGCATCGGGTTGGCCCAACCGGGCGCATCATAGCCGCTGCAATAGCCGGCTCCGCGGCCCGTCATCGGTCCTTGTCCCCTCGGTCCTGTTCCATCTCCTGCTGGCATACGACTCACCTCCTATTTTTACTTTCTACTATCCTTTGATTCTTCAACAACTACCACCGTCCACGACCTCGCCCCAGGCCCCAACCGCGGCCCAGGCCGCGTCCGAAAAAGCCTCGGCCCAGACCCCAATGCGGGCGTCCAAACCCATAGGGAGACACAGCTCTCGCCGAACCCCAGTACGGGGCTCGAACCGGCCCAACCCCGGGCATGCGGGGGACGTACGGATTGCAATAACCTCGCCCGCCGCCCGTCATCGGCCCACGGCCGGCCGGTCCCGTTCCATCAAATCCTGGCATCTTGTTCACCTCCTTTCCATTATGTCAAATGGTAATACGCTAGAATTATCCAAAGCCGTCAGGCTCCACCGGATCACTACCGGTGCAACCGACTGCGTCGCCATCGGCGCCCGACCAAGAAACGGCCGCGCGCTGCCCCAGAGGGCGCCCGGCGAACCGATTCGGCCGCTGAAGCCTCGGCGCCTGTGGGCGCCCCCACAGGCGCGCCCGCCAGGCCCGCATACCCGCGAACGGGCTCGCCCGATTCGCCCACTTGCAGCACACAGTACCCTTCTCCGCGCCCGGTCATCGGACCGGCGCCCCGGGGGCCTGTTCCGTCAAATCGCGGCATACCCCTCACCTCCTTCCTTCACAACCCAGGAACCTCACCGACAGGCCTCACCGACAGGCCTCACCGTCGACCTCAATCATACGCCAAACGCATGTCCCGCTCGGTCATCACGTCCTTCAAAAGTTCTTGCCAGCGTGGCGATTGCCACGTGCCCAGGGCGCTGTGGGTCAGGTAATAGTTCTCGGGGATCGGATGGGTGCCCACCACCACCTCCAACCCATACTTGGCCGGGATAAACTCGGTAAAGGCCTGCAAACGAGGACACGGCGGGTACCCCACCACCAGGCCGGTGGCCAAATGAATGACCTCGGCCCCGTTCTTTTTCATTTCGGCCGGGGCGTATTCCACATTTCCGCCGGGGCATCCCCCGCAGGTCGTATAGCCGACCAACTCGACCTCCTCGTCGCGGTACCGGGCAAAGGCCCCTTCCCGGTTGCGCAGCGAGCGCAGGCATTTCCCCCCCGCGCAGGTGTGATAGCGATGACAGATGATGATGCCGATTTTGACCACGTGCGTTGCTCCTCTCCGGTATTTTCCCGTCTTGTTCAAGATCCCGATTCCCCACAGCCAGACGCCCGAACGCGCCTAGCGCATCATCGTCAACAACCTCTTCCCCGGAATCTGGCGAAAGGTCGCTCCCTGGCCCACAGCGCCCAGGGCCGCGGGCACGTCCACCACCCGGGTTCCCGACACCGCATCCACCCCCCGATCCAACAGGATCGGTGAGAGCGGCGCGCTGGCGCCCAACACAACCACAAAGGCATCGGGACGGCAGAGCCCAACCAGCTCGTCAAAGGTGTGGTTGAGCAGCGAGGTCCCGGTGAGGGCCACCACGTCGGCCTGGGGTAACACCACGTCCGCCTGGGCAGCGGGCAGGTCGCCCGGGCGCGGGCGCAACTCCAGCACCCAGCAGGTTTCTGCGGCCTGGCGCACCTGCTCCACGAAGGGGAAATGGCCGATGACAGCCACCCGCTTACCAGCGCCCCGCTCCAGGATCAGCTTTTCGGCGTTCAAGTCGGTGCAAAGGCTTTCGTCTACGTCCAGCAGGGCGTTGAATGCCGCCATGCCAATGCTCGCCTGCAAAATCTGCGGCGAATGGAGCCACTCGGCCAACTCTCGGCCCGTATGCTCGTGCAGGCGGCCCGGGTGGCGCAGCGGCGGCCCAGCGTCGTGATTCTCGGCGCGGAGCGTCGAAGCCAGCCCGCAGCGGAGCGGTTCGTCCTCCAACACCACCGCCGTCCAAAAAGCGCCCACGACCACCTGTCGCGCCGGCGCATCGTTCTTGAGTTCAGCCAACAGTGCCTCAATGGTATTCACCCTGTCCCTCCTCCATGTGCTTTGAATAGGTATCCAAAAAGTAGTGGATGATCTGGGCGGTCTCGCCCAGGTCGGTGCTCCACCACTCTAACACTTCGTTGCCCAATTCGGTCAGGCGATAGACCCGCCGCGGCGGGCCCTGGGTCTCTTCTTCGTCCCACGCAGAGGTGACCCACCCCTTTTGCTCCATATCACGCAGGGATCGGTACAGAACGCTCGGGTCGCTGTCGCCCAGGCCAAAGCGGTCCAGCTCATCCAGCAGCGTGTAGCCGTGCCGGGGGCCATAGTGCAACAGCAGGAGCAACGTCGGCTCCAGGAACCGTACCGCCCGGCGCGAATATCCCCGTTGCCGCCACCGGTGTCCACGACCTCCTCCCCGCATGGTGCCCTCCTTCTCTCCGTGCCATCCCCACAAGGGACGGCTCAACCGGTCCGCCTACCTGATACGACGCTCGTCGTACTGCGCCCCTGCCCCACTTTTTGTCCATCATTGACCGGTACCCAGTATATCACACTAGCTGTGATTTGTCAATAGATAATTTGCACCTTGCGCAAAATACTTGACAACCCTGCAGAAGTGTGCTATCCTATGTGCGCATTGCATATAGGACAGCCTGCCTATCCTTTGGACGGGCAGAGAGTCTGGCTTCTGTACGCGTGGAATCCCATCGATCCCACGCCAGCGGACAGGACGAGCCGTATATCGTCCACGGACAAGGCAACGACCCTGGAGTACAGGGCCAACCACGAAGGAGGAAATTAAAATGGGTAGAGGACAAGGCGGAGGACGAGGTCAAGGCGGCGGTCGCGGACAAGGGCAGGGGCCGGGCCGCATGGGCGGCGGACAGGCTGCCGGACCGGGTGGCGAGTGCGTGTGTCCCAACTGCGGGCACAAAATACCCCATCAGGTCGGGACGCCCTGTTACGAAATCCCGTGCCCCAAATGCGGCACCAAAATGGCAAGGGGGTAGTCTCGCAACCGGTCGAGCGCGATGGCAGCATGACACTTCAAATTCAAGACAACTGGGACCGCTTGGTGGCGGAACTTCAGCACGAAATTGACGAAAAGGAACGGGCGCTCTATTCGGCCAAGGTGCTGGAACAGGCCCGCAACCCCACCCATCTGGGCCGCATGGAGGACCCCGACGCCTATGCACGCATCACCGGCCGGTGCGGCGACACCATGGAGATCTTTTTGCGCTGCAACGGCAGCACCATTCAGCAGGCCACCTTCCTGACCGATGGCTGTGGATCCAGCCTGGCCTGCGGCAATATGATCACCACGATGGTCGTGGGCAAGACGCCCGACGAGGCCGCCCAGATCGATCCCGAGGAACTCACCGCGGCGCTGGGCGGATTGCCCGACGATAGCGCTCACTGCGCCGTGTTGGCCGTGAGCACCCTGCGCAAGGCATTGGCCAGCTTGCCGCACCCCGATGCGACGGGAGCGGTCTAGTGGAACCTCTCAGGTGGTTCGGAAGGCTGCCCCTGTATGGGGTGCCTTTCGACTGGCTAAAGGGCACAGCCGTAGAGGAGCGGCAGGCCGTGCCCCATGCACATCAACCTAAGCAACTTGGGCCCGCTTTACAGGGATCGGCCGAGTCGCGCTGTCTCTTACGGAACCGGATTTCGACCGAGCAACGCACCGATT
>CAYVLO010000338.1:0-4286 GCA_964452125.1 uncultured Anaerolineaceae bacterium
GGGCGTTGAGGATCTTTGATTCGTGTTATGTAATCCAGAAATCTGAAATACACCCGAAGCATCTTTTGGGGGAGCCTCTCGCGGGCGCCCATTGGGTGTGTCCTGCAGGCCGGGGCCCACCCGTAGGGTCCAAGGCTTTGAAAGGCCTGCCTCTTTCCACTGCAGCGCCGCAATTCATGCGTTGCCCGGTCGAAATCCGGTTGCGCTGGAGGCGATGCGGCCCCGTCGATCACCGTAGAGCCGGCCCAGGAACCCGGGCAGGCGCCGGGGGAGAAATCGGCGCCGCATGTTCACAACGGTTCGGCGTCCCCGCCTCGGGATCGCCGAACCTGAGGACTTTGCCTGTGCAACTCGGGTAGCTCAACGATGGGCGAGTAGCCTACTCAAGTCATGCCCGCGCAAGCGGGCATCCATAATGATGGACCCCCTGCTTTTGCGCAAGGGTACTCGCGGCGGGGATGACGAGCTTGCTGCCACCGGGGCCAGGGGCGGGGACGCGGAGCGGAGGGGCGATGGGTGCATGCCCTCACGACCGATCCGATTGGCCGCGACAGAGGTGCCTGGGCTACCACCAGATCATTTGGGGCATTTGGCGGGTTTCCCAAAGAATGTTATAATGGCAGCTCGTACAAACCGACTCAATATTGATGACCCGATGATGATTGGACGACATGCTGCAGCGTGAAAGCCTGGCAGGGATTCCACGCCCATGGATCAGAAATTGGCAACCATACTTGCTGCTGGCTGCGGGGGTTCTGACCCTCCTGGGCCTGTTTGCCTATCTCGATCTATGGGGCAACGACGATCCCTATATCACCTACCGGTATTCGGCCAATCTGCTCAAGGGGGTGGGGCCGGTGTACAATGAAGGACAGCGTGTCCTCAGCACAACGGCCCCCCTTTATGCCCTTCTCCTGGCTGGCCTTGGCCTGCTGGGACCCGACCTCCCGCTTTTGAGCAGCGGGGTGGGCGCGATAGCCCTTTTGCTGAGCGCTTGGGTTCTCTACCGGTGGGCCGCTTTCCGGGGCCAGGCCCACGTCGGCATCGTCGCCGCCCTGCTCCTGACCCTGTCCTCCTACCTTCTGCGCTCGCTGGGAGCGGAATCGAGCCTCTACACCCTGCTGATCCTCCTGGGGTTCTATGCCTACGATCGGGACCGCTTGTACGGCGCGGCCGTCGCCCTGGCCCTGGCAGCTATGGTCCGCCCCGATGGGGCGGTCGCCGCGCTGGCGGTGTTCCTGATCCACCTGGCGCGCCGTCGGCCCATTACCTGGAAGCCCCTCGTCCTGTACGTCGCCCTGGTCGGTTTGTGGTATGCCGGGTTGTGGATCTATTACGGTTCGCCCATCCCGGTCACCCTGGCGGCCAAGCAGAAACAGGGGCAAATGGACATCAGTCAGGAATTCTTTGCCGGGTATCTGGCGGTGCTGCGCGATCTGCTGAGGCAACCCCTGTGGTGGGCGCACAGTCTGTCGGTCGTGATCGGTCTGGGGCTTGCGATCGCGAAAAAGCGCCCCTGGCTGATCCTGTTGGCCTGGACCTTGTTGTACGTTGTTGCCTATACCCTTCTTCAAGTCAGCCGGTATCCCTGGTATTATGCGCCCCTGGCGCCGGTTGGCGCCGTGCTCGCTGCTGAGGGGGTCATACAGATCCTCCGCTGGTTGGCCCGATTCCGAACGCATCCCGCCGTGCGGGCGGCGTTGATGGGGCTGGCCCTCATCGCCGTCGTCGCGCCGGCAGCCGACGGAGCGCTGCAAGCGGCATGGATGCCCGACCCACGCCTCTCGGTCTACCGAGACGCCGGAGAATGGCTGTGGACCCACACGGCGCCCGACGCCTCGGTGGGCGCGTTGGAGGTGGGGATCGTGGGCTACTACTCGCAGCGCGAAATCGTGGACTTTGCCGGGTTGATCCAACCGGAGGTGGCCCGCCAGCTCGGCCCCGATGCCACCTATCACGACGCGGCCACCTGGGCCATCCAATCCTACCGGCCCGACTATGTGCTCCTGCCACAACCCTACCAGTTATTCCTTCCCGGCAGAGATTGGTTTTGCCAGGAGTACGAAGCGATTCGGGATTTCACGAACCAGGAATCCCTCTGGCTGACGTTGTACCGTAGGAGTGATGGCCCATGATCAAACGAGTTGCTGTTCTCGGCGGCCTTTTAGCCGTGTGGCTTCTGGTCGTGGGCTTTGTGGCCAAGTCGGCATTGGATCGGTTGTCGGTTCCGCCCTGGGGAAACCCCAGCGGCGCCGCTACCGCCCTGGTGCTGGCCGACGACACCCGCATCGGCCAGACGTTCACCGCGCCGCTGCCCGGCCTGCACCGCGTCGACGTGCTCCTCGATGCAAAAGCCATCGAGTCGGGGCAACAGGTGGTTTTCCATTTGCAGCCCGATGCGCCCAACGCCGATGACCTTTGGAGCACCACGTTGAGCCTGAGGGAGAACGGGGGAAGGCAGACGCTGACCGTCGAATTCCCACCCTTACGCAACTCAAAGGGCCAGTCCTACCATTTTTCCCTGGAAGCACCGGGGGGCGTTTCGGGGGAGCCTATCGCCGTGGTATCGGCGCTCGAAGAGATGCTGCCCGGCTCGAGCGCGACCCTGAATGGCCAGCCGATCCCCGGCGACCTGTGGTTTCAAAGCTACTATTCGCTCAGGACTCGGGAAAAGATCGACGTCCTCCTCAGCCGCATGGCCGATGGACGTCCCTATATCCTGGGCGTCAAGGGCTTTTACGTGGGGCTGGGCGCCGTCTATGTCCTCGTCCTGGGCGCCCTCATGACGTCGATCGTCCTGTCCATCCTTAGAGAGCAGGAAGGATCTTTGTGAGCATCATCCGCTTTGACCATGTATCCAAACAGTTCACCCTGAACCGCCAACGCTCGCGCTCTTTTCAGGAGCTGTTCCTGAACGCTATCCATTTCAAAGGCCGCTCCCCCAAAGAGACCTACTGGGCGCTGGATGACGTCAGTTTCGAGGTAAACAAAGGAGAGATGGTGGGCATCGTCGGTCCCAATGGCGCCGGCAAGAGCACAATCCTCAAACTGATCGCCCATATCATCGAGCCCACATCGGGGAAGGTAGAGATCAATGGGACCGTCGGCGCCCTTTTGGAGTTGGGCGCCGGGTTTCATCCAGACCTGAGCGGGCGGGAGAACATTTACCTGAACGGCTCGATCCTGGGCTTTTCCAGGCAGCAGATGGATCGCATCTATCACGAGATCGTCGATTTCTCCGAAATGGGGCGATTTATCGATATGCCGGTCAAGCACTACTCCTCGGGCATGTTTATGCGCCTGGGCTTTTCCATTGCCATTCACCTCGAGCCCGACATGTTGCTAGTGGACGAGGTGCTGGCCGTGGGGGACAAGGGATTTCAGCTCCGCTGCCTGGACAAAATCAACCAGATGCGGCGAGCGGGCGTGTCGATCCTTCTGGTGACCCACAATCTGGACCAGGTCCAGGAGATGTGTGATCGCGCCATCTGGTTAAGCGAAGGGAGAATTCAGGCTAGCGGTTCGGTCGAACAGGTATTGGAAGAATACATGATCAAAGTCTATGCCCAGGCCGAGAGATCACTGCTGGCGGCCGAGTCTGCGGAACCAAAGCTCGAACTACCGGTGACAGGCGTCAGCGCCGATGAAACCGCCACCCTGCCCATAAGCCAGAACGCCACGCGCTGGGGGTCTGGAATCGGGCAGATCGTGCGCGTCCAAATGCTGGATGGCGAGGGCAACGAACGTCGGGTGTTCACCACCGGCGAGAGCCTGATTGTACGTATGAACTTCAAGGCCCAGCGGCGCATCGAAAAACCCCAGTTTGGCATCGCCCTGCACCACGCCAACGGGTTTCACATCAACGGGCCCAACACGGTCTTTGCGGGTCTGGACATCGAGGCCATCGAGGGACAGGGCTACATCGACTACCGGATCCAGAGCCTGCCCCTCCTGGAGGGCACCTACCTCCTGTCGACGACGCTGTACAACCAGGAAGGTAGCCAGGCCTACGATCACCACCACCAGGTCTATACCTTTCGCGTGAGACCCAACAAGGCCATCCGAGAAGAGTATGGCAGCATTCTGATCCCTTCGAGCTGGGAACCGGGCCCCACCGGCGTTTTCCTGGCCGGAGAAACCCAGGACGCGGGATTCTAAGCGATGGCTCGGGGCCAGGCTTGGCGAGCAGCCATTCCGAACACAAACGAGTTGGTTGATTTTATGTCGATGACTAGTACAGCGTTGCATAAATAGTTAGGGTTATGGTACAATGGAGCCACCCTATC
>CAYVLO010000339.1:0-4284 GCA_964452125.1 uncultured Anaerolineaceae bacterium
GGGCACAATCTCGATCTCCAGGGCCTTTGCCAGCTCTGCCGGGACATCGCCGGTGCTGTCGGTGACAATGCGAACAGGATTCACAACGGCACTCGTTTCTGGCGGACGCTAATCTTTCTCGTAGACCATCAGCCCCAGGGCTTCGGGCCCCAGGTGGCAGGCAAGGATCGGGTCGTAGGGCATGACAGGAAACCGGCGGCCCGGAAAGGTCGTGCGCAATTGTTCCTGCAACCCCTTGATCAATGGGTTCTTTTCTTCGGCCAGCGGGCTCTGCAGGATGGCGAGTTCCTCGATCTCGGCAAATTCGGCGACAAAGCTGCCGAGCTTTTCGACGGCCAACCGAACCGTCCGCATCTTTTCGAGGGGGACGATCTCACCCTCTTCGATCAATAGCAGGGGCTTGATGCGCAGCATGGTGCCCAGGAGCGCCTGGGCGACGCCGATGCGGTTGCCCCTTTCCAGGTAATCCAGCCGATCGACGAAAAAGACGACATAGATGTGGGGCAAAAGGCCTCGAATCCGGCGGACGGCTTCTTCTAACGTCAGGCCCGCCTCGGCGGCTTTGACCGCTTGCTTGACGACCAGACCCAATCCCCACGAGGCCGACATCGAATCGACAATCTCGATTCGGCACCGGCCGAGAAAGGAACGGGCGGCTGCCCGCGCTTGGGTGTAGCCCTGGCTCAGCTTGGCGGAGCTGAGGATGATCAGCGTGTCCTCGCTTTTCTTGTTGAGTTGCTCAAAGGTTTGCTGCAGCGTTTGGGCAGGGATGGTGGCATGACAGGGTTTGGCGATGCCTTCGGCCATCCGCTCAAAGAGCCTCTTGCCATCATCGCCCGAGTTGATCACAAACCGCTCGTCGCCAAATTCGATCTCTACGGGCAGGACCGTGATCTGGTGTTGGGCGATGAATTCCGGATCGAGAGAAGCTGTGGCGTCTGTGACAATGCGAATCTTGGCCATACGATCGAGTGCCTCCGACAGGTCGGTTATTCCACCGACAAAATATAGTGATAGTGAGGTTGGCCGCCATCGACCACTTCGACTTCCTGGTTGGGATAGGTGTCGGCAATGGCATCGGCCAGTTCCTGGGCCGTGTCTTCGTCGACGGCTTCCCCATAATAGAGCGTGACGATTTCGTACTGGTCGACGTTCATCTTGGCCAGCGCTGCCAGGGTCACCTCGTAAGGGGTGGCGCCCTTGACTTTTAGTTTGCCATCGATCAGGCCGATGGTCTCGCCTTCGTGAACCTGGATGCCGTTGATCTGCGCCGAACGGACGGCGGTGGTGATTTCGGCAGTGCCAATCGATTCGATGGCCTCGGCCATGAGGTGGACGTTGGTTTTCAGGTCGGCCTGGTAGTTGATGGCCAGCAGGGCGGCGATGCCCTGAGGTATAGACACCGTGTGTACCACTTCGATCTGCTTTTCGCTCAGTAGTTTGGCCTGTTCGGCAGCCATCACGATGTTTTTGTTGTTGGGCAGGATGATAACCTCATCGGTGGGGATGCGCTCCACTGCCTGTAGGAGATCCTCGGTGCTGGGGTTCATGGTCTGCCCGCCGGGCACGACGGCGCTGGCTCCCAGGCTTTCGAAAACCTTGCTCATGCCGGGGCCGGGGGCCACCGTCACAGTGCCGATGCCGCTCAGGGGTTGTTCCGGAGCGGTCGGCGCCTGGGACTTGCTCATGATAAAGCCCTGGTATTGCTCCTGCATGTTTTCGACAATGACGCGGCTGAGGGAGCCCATGCTGGCCCCATAGCTGATGGCTGGGCCCGGATCGGGTGCGTGGACGTGCACCTTGATCGTGGTCGAATCGCCGACGATCAGGGCGCATTCGCCCATGGCCGAGATTCGATCCCGGATTTCCTCCACCTGTAGCCCCTCGCCCTGGATGATGAACTGGATGTCGTAGCCATAGCCTTCTTCGCCTTCGGGGTGCAGCGCGTGGAGGTCTACGGCGGCGACGAGATCGTGGTCGATCTCAATCTGTTCGCCTTGCAGATCGCGCAGCATGCCCTCGAGGATGACAAGCAGGCCCTGTCCACCGGCATCGACGACACCTGCTTCGGCCAGCACAGGGAGTAAGGTCGGCGTGCGGCTCACCGAAGCCCGCGCCTCACGGACGACTTGATCCAGCACATAGCGCATGTCGCCGCTGGTCGCCGCGGCCCGGGCGGCGGCGTCGGCCGACTCGCGGGCTACGGTGAGAATAGTGCCTTCTACCGGTTTGATGACGCCCTTGTAGGCTGTGTTGGCGCCTTCGCGCAGCGCCGAGGCCAGTTGCAAGCTGCCAAAGGTGCTCAGACCTTCCAAGCCGCGGGCAAACCCCCGCAGGATCTGCGAAAGAATGACCCCCGAGTTGCCCCGAGCGCCCATCAGAGCTCCATGGGCCACCATTTGAGCGATCACGCCCACTTCTTGGGACGGTGAATTCTGGATTTCCTGGCAGGCCGATTGCATGGTCAGCAACATGTTGGTGCCGGTGTCGCCATCGGGCACTGGATAGACATTCAGTGCGTCAATCGCCTGTTGATGTCGCTCGAGCCAGGCCAGTCCCACCTGCATCAGATGTTTCAGGCTCTGGCCGTTGCATGTTTCGATGGGGGCAAGGGCTTCCTGGCCCGTGTTGGAATCGGACTGTGCCTTGGCGACCTTCTGATCCTTGGTCAATGCTCTTCTCCTGGGTAGATCGGACTAGGAATCTGCACTTAATCGCTGCTGACTCGCAGGTCCTGCACGTGAACGTTCACGGCCGTCACCGGTACGCCCAGCGACTTTTCCACCGTGTATTTGACCACGCTTTGGATGTTGCCGGCCACAGTAGCGATGGGTGTGCCATATTCAACGACCACAAAAAGATCGATCTCGATCTGTTGGTTGTCGATCTTCACGTCCACCCCTCGCCGGTGGCTGCTCGGCTGCAGGATCTCGACGATGCCCCTTGCCAGGTCCTTGGTCGCCATCCCCACCACGCCATAGCATTCCAGCACCGCCTGACTGGCAAGGCTGGCAATCGCTGTAGGGTGGATTTCGACTTTGCCCAATTTGGTTTGTTCCATGCTTTGAATTTCCTCGCTGCTCCTTGCATGCACCAGACGCCACCCGGTTTGCACATTCATCCGCCTTGTGGTATGATACTCGCTGCAAAGCGGACCGCGTTGGGCCAGCGCTTGTGGAGGCTGGCTCTATCTATGCAAGAGAGGTGCAATCATGGCGAAATGTGAAATCTGCGGCAAGAGTCCGTCGTTTGGGCACAATGTGAGCCACTCGATGGTTCGGACCAAACGGCAGTGGGCGCCGAACATCCAGTCCGCGACCGTCGTAAAGGACGGCAGGCCGCAACGGATAAAAGTCTGCACGCGTTGTTTGCGGACTTTGAACAAATCGTAATCATCGATCGACCAACCCATTTGTGTTCCCGATGGGCCAGTCCCTGAAGCATTCAGGGCTGGCCTTTTTCGTTATCCCGAGCCAATGCGCTGTCTCGGAGGTGGGCGATGGCAGGGGCAACCCCTTCGGGCGAGCCAAACACGGCCGACCCTGCCACTAACACCCGCGCGCCGGCCTTCACGACTTTTGCGGCCGTATCCCTATTGATGCCGCCGTCGACTTCTAGCTCGGCCGTCGAGTGGGCCTCGTCCAGCATCTGCCGCACCCGCGCAATCTTTTCCGTCATGGTTTCGATATAGGTCTGACCGCCAAAACCCGGATTGACGGTCATGACCAGCACCAGATCCAGGTAGGGCAGGATCTCTTCCAATGTCGAGGCTGGGGTGGCTGGGTTCAGCGCCACGCCGGCTTTGCACCCCAATTCTTTGATCTGCTGCACGGTCCGGTGGAGATGGGGACAGGTTTCCACCTGCACGGTCAAAAAACCGGCCCCAGCCCGACAAAACTCGTCCAGATACCGCTCGGGCGCCTCGATCATCAAATGGACGTCCAGCGGCAGCGCCGTGGCTTTGCGCACTGCGCGGACGACCACCGGCCCGATGGTCAGGTTGGGTACAAAATGGCCGTCCATCACGTCGACGTGGATATAGTCGGCGCCCGCGGCTTCAGCCTCGGCGATGTGCTGAGCCAGCCGCCCAAAATCGGCCGACAGAATGGACGGAGCGATCTTGATGTTTTCTGTCATGTCCCTCACCGACAGTTATCATACCTGTTTTTCGGCAAAAATGCAAGCCTTTTCGTCGGCGGAAATCCATCATTCATGAGCCGGGCGACGCATGCGTCGCCCCTACCAGGTCCAATGGCCTCTGCGTCGCGCCTGCCAGGCCCAGTG
>CAYVLO010000340.1:0-4283 GCA_964452125.1 uncultured Anaerolineaceae bacterium
CGGCGGGGCTCCTCGCAATGACAACCGGCGGGAGACTTGCGCTGCGGAGCACTAGTGGGCCGGTCGTTTGCTGTGCCAGGGCGCTGTGGTTGAGCCAGGGCCCTGCAAACAAGACCTCGATTCTCCTGTTGCGCTCCTCGATTTGACAAGTTCCCCAAGATCGCCTACGATCGGGCGCTTTTAAACGGCTGAACAAAGGGAGGTTGGATGATGAGTTGGGCAATTATGGGCAATGCCCTTTTGATCTTTTGCCTGCGCCTGACCGATGTGTCGCTGGGCACGGTGCGCATGATTATGGTCACACGGGGCATGCGCAAGATCGCAGCCCTCATGGGATTCATTGAGGTGACCATCTGGGTCGTGGCTATCACTCGGGTGCTGGGCAATATGGACAATGTGATCAGCATCGTGGCCTATTCTGGCGGTTTTGCCTGTGGCACGCTGTTGGGCATGGGGATCGAGGAGCGGTTGGCGCTGGGCCATGTGCGCGTTCGCATCATTTCCATGGACAAGGGCCAGGAAGTGGCCAGGGTGATCCGCGAGGCGGGATTCGGGGCTACACTGGTGCGGGCTGAGGGCCAGTCGGGACCAGTTTTCATGGTCGATGTGGTGGTCGCCCGCAAAGAGATCCAGGAGATCAATCGCCTGGTGAACCAGGTGGATGCCACGGCGTTCATGACCGTGGAAGATGCCCGCCGGGTGTTGCGCGGCTACCAGCGGGTGGGCAAGTAGAGCACCAAAACTTGGCGAAGAAGGTCGGTTTTTTGCGATTTACGACGGGAGAAACCGAAAACCCGGCAAGCCTACCCGCGCCCGACGATAACCCCGTCGGGCGCTCGCATGTAGAGCGTCGGAATGGCCCAGTCGATGCGCTGGTTCCACTGGTTGCCCAACGCCAGGGTGATGTTCCGTCTCCCCTCTTGCACCGCAGTGTCCACCGGCCAGCCGTCGGCCAGCGCCCCGTAAAACTCGCGGCTAAAGGCCGTCGCCGCCCGATCGGGGATGGCCAGTTGCATGGCGACGACGGCCGACATGCCGGCGCTCACCAGTTGGTGGGCCACGCCGCCGATCGAGCCATTGGGACTCGTCATTGAGGTCTCGCAGGCGTTAAGGATCACCAGCCGCAGGTCGGTGTCGGCCACCATCTTGCCCATCAACCCCGCCGAAACGTACTCGGCCCGCCCTTTGGCATCCTCCAGGATCAGGTAGCCCTGGCCCTTGGTGAAACGCCCGTGCCCGATGTAGTGCAGCACATGATAGCCTTTGCGCAGATGAACCAGCAGGTCATCGCGGCGTACCGGCGACAGGATATCCATCTCCACCCGATCGGTAAGCTGTCCCAGCGCTTGGCGGATGCTCTTGAGTTCCGTTTCCACTTGCAGCGGTTGCAGGTCTTGGGGCTGCGATACGGCGACCAGCACCCGAAGGGGAGGTTTGGCCGCCAGCGCCTTGGGCGGATCGGGCAGGTCCAGGTAGCGCACGATGGGAAAGCTCAACCGGAGCCCCAGAAACTCTTCGTCGTACATCAATTCCCAGGGGATGATCATCAGTTCCGGCGGGTTGATGTGCAACCGGATGCGCAGTCCTTCCCCGTTTTCCAGGCCGCCCCGCACCCTCGACCAGAGCCGCGACACCCGCGCGGGAAAGAGGGATTGGAACAGAGCCTCCCCTACGATCTGGAGGTCCTCGGGGGTTGTGCTCTGGCGCAGGACGCCCTCCAACTGGGCCTTGAATCGCTTGTCGCCGGGGAAGCACAGGGCCTGGGGTGGAACGCTGCCTCCATCGGCGGCTGTGGCCTCGACGGTATAGCCGCGCCGCAGGCTGCCCCGAATGCGCAGGTCAAAATCATGATAGATGCGCGGTCCAGCACTGGTTGAGTGGCTCTTGCCCCCCGCAATCACCGCCGGAAGGGTGGGCGTCGTTCCCGGGCCATTGCCCCGCGCCACAGGATCGACCGCCAGCGCTTGCATCTGACCCTGCAACTGACCGGTGGGATCCCAAAAGTTGTGGATATAGTTCTGGATCACGGGCGGCAGTCGCTCCTCCAGAATCTCGCCCTTGCGCAGCCAATGCAGCGTCCGCCCCTCGATGTGAAAATAGTCGACCTGCTCGTCCCACGCCTGGCCAATCTCGTCGAAAATGCGCTTGATCCGCTTTTGTAGCCAGTGGTTGGGCGCGATGCAGTAGGCGTCGTCCCAGGTGGCGCTGGTGCGGTGCCCGTCCATGCAACGCAGCACCGCCACCTTGCCATCGGATACCACGGCGCCACAATTCTTGCAGACGGCCCGGCTCTCCCGGACTTCGATCTCGCGACTTTCGCAATAGGGGCACAGCTCGGCCATCTCGGGGCAGCGCGAGCATTGCAGGCGCAGGTACGGCGCAAAGTACTTGCCCTCCAGCGCGGCATAGAGTTCGTGGGCGGGCCTCGGCAGGGGGACACTGGTCCGCTCATCGCGCTGGGCCTGCAACAGCGCCTCGGCGATGTCGATCATGGCTGCCTTGCCCGCCACCGATACGCGCATCTGGTTGATCGCCCCTGTGGAGCGGCTAAAGGTCTCGGGTTCGCTGGCTCGCAGCGCCTTCACATCCTGCACCAGGTCGGGCAAGCGGCGCACGGCCCAGGTGCGCACCATCGACATGGGCAGTGTCTTGGTGAAATAGATCTTGCCCTTGCCGCCCGAGACGCCCAGCCCGCTGATGACGCCATCGGCCACTTCCTCTTCGTACAGCGAACTGGGGCGCAGATAGCGGTGCTCGCGGCTCAGGATCTCTTCTTCAAAGGTTTCCCACATGCGGTGGCCCGAAATCGACTGGCGCACGCCGGTGCCCGGATCATAGTGCGACACGCGCATCGCCTTTTCGATGGAGAAATGCTCGTCGATCAGCTCTTTGGCGAATCGCGCTGGGACGGGAATGGCCTGCAAGCATTCGGCCAACGCGCGGGTCAGAATATAGTTGACTCGCTCATCGCGGGACAAGATCACCATGTAGCCCAGATGGGGGTCCAGCCATACAAAGCCGTAGCGCGATTGTTGGACCTCGGCGGGTTGTTCCTGGGCGTTGAGAAAGCGGTGGGTCACATAATAGCGAAAGCGGATCTCGCGAATGCCGTTGAGTTTTTCTTCGTCCAACAGGGTGATCTGCTGCGGGGGCGCTTCGTCCAGATCCTCCTCGCCGGCGGCCATCTCTTCGAACAGATCCAGCGGGTTCGAGACCTGGATCGTCTTCAACACATCTTGGAGTTGGTCCAAGCCGGGCTCAATCAGGCCAAAGGGCAAAAGGTAGAGGTAAAAGGCCACGTTTTGTCCGTAGCGATAGTCATCATACAGCTTTTCGATATCGGTTTCCGAGATCGAGGAAACGCTATCCGCCGCTGCCATCAACTCGTTTTGGCTCAGGCCCTCAAGGCGAAGATTTGGCGCCCGGTTCTTGAGAAATTCGCGGAGAGCTTGCACCGGCACATAGTAGAGCTTTTGCACATTGGCAAGACGCGGCTGTTTTTTCATGTTGCCGGCCGAAGGAGAAGCCACTTGGCGGTTGGTGCGCACCTGCATGTTTTCTCTCTCCTTGATGCTGTCTGTCATGGGTCGCCTCGATCTCCTGCTACTTGCTCAATAAGCGCTCCTGCATGGCCATGCGACATCCGGCGTTGACCCGACATCGGTCTTGATCCCCCATCGCCCCGGAAATCCTGCCGCTGGAAGGAGCCACCACATCATCCAGCAAACAACCCAGCCGAGCAGGGCCCGGAAATGCACGGTTTTGGCACAAAAGAACGATTTTTTTGTGTACCGTCACAGGTTTTCGCAACCTGCATCGAGTGCAGGTCTCCACATCCCGGTAGTTACCTGGCTGTATTATATCATATCTAATGGATTTTATGCAAATTTATCCTGTTATGCAAGTTCACTAACTGGTCTATTTTATATTGGCTTTTGCTGCTTTACCCTATGCTTTCGTGGGTTAATGCAATTTTTTACACAGGTTTTCACCTTATACGCCCATATTTCTTATGGAAACAAATGATTATGTTGTGTGTTATTCTGTATGATTTCTCCTCTATTTTAACTCTAAAATTATTAATTAGACGATTTCTGATGATTTGATTATGTTGAGTCCGCAAAAAGAGACGCAACTGGAATGGCCTTAGCCGCGGCTCCTCTTGGCCCGCGTGACGAATGGGCAAATCCGGCGCTTGTTGCCCCCAAGGCGGCCTTGTGCTGGCGACGTTTGATCGCAGGCTGCTCTGCTGCCCTTTATCTGCGGGTGCCCGGCGCCGATTT
>CAYVLO010000341.1:0-4227 GCA_964452125.1 uncultured Anaerolineaceae bacterium
GGCTTCGCCGCCTCCGCTCCTCAGAATGACAGCCCTCTCCGACAGGCTGCTAGGCGCCAGCCTCCATTCGCCCAAAGAGGTACTTGACGGCGTGCCCCACCGACTTGATTTGTTGCGCTTCCTCATCCGAGATCTCGTCGCCGAACTCATCCTCAAAGGCCATGATCAATTCCACAAGGTCGAGGGAATCAGCTTCCAGGTCTTCTTTAAAGCGCGCATCCATGGTGATCTTTTCCTCGTCAACCCCCAACTGCTCGACGATAATTTCCTTGATCTTTTCGTAAAGCTCTTGTTCGGTCACGTTTTTCCTCCCGTGGGATAGGTATCGGAACTTTTGCCGGAATGGCTCTATTCTACCAGAGACGGCCTGCCCTGTCAATTCGCTTGACATTCTGTGATACCCCTGGTACACTTGACCGAAACATAGAAACACCGGCCGAGGGCAAAAGTTACGGTGAGAGCATGCTGGAAGAGCGAAAACTGGAACATCTGCGCATTAACCTGGAACGGGATGTAAGCTTTCCCCAGCTCACCACGGGCCTGGAACACTATCGCTTTTGCCACAACGCCCTGCCCGAGATTGCCCTCGACCAGATTGACCTTTCCACCACCTTCCTTGGCAAACGCCTGCGGCTCCCCATCCTGATCTCCTCCATGACGGGCGGCACTGCCGAAGCCCAGCGCATCAACGTGAATTTGGCGGAAGGCTCCCAGGCGACGGGTATTGCCATGGGCTTGGGTTCCCTGCGGGCTGCCTTGGAGGCGCCCCACCTGGCCGACACGTTTCGCATCCGCCGCATCGCCCCCGATATTCTCCTTCTGGCCAACCTGGGAGCGGCTCAGTTGAACAAGGGCTTTGGCCCTCAAGATTGCCAGCGAGCCGTCGACCTGACCGAAGCCGATGCGCTTATCTTGCACCTGAACCCCCTCCAAGAGGCCTTGCAGGCGGACGGCGACACCGATTGGCGAGGCTTGTTGCCCAAAATCGAACAGGTCTGTCACCAGCTCACGGTGCCGATCGTGGTCAAAGAGACGGGCTGGGGCATCTCGGCCGCAGTGGCCCAACGACTCGTCGACGTCGGGGTAGCCGCCATCGATGTCGCCGGAGCGGGGGGCACCTCCTGGAGCCAGGTCGAAATGTACCGCGCCCCGAACGAGCGGTTGCGCCGATTGTCGGCTCATTTTGCCCATTGGGGGATCCCCACAGCCGAAGCCCTGGTGCAGGTGCGCGCTGCCCTGCCCGACACGCCGATTATCGCCAGCGGCGGCCTGCGAGATGGCCTGGATCTGGCCAAAGTGCTGGCCCTGGACGCCGACCTGGGGGGCCTGGCAGGACCCTTTCTCAAGGCAGCCAATGAGTCAGGCCAGGCTGTGGCCGATCTGGCTCAGGAGTTGGGCGACGTGCTGGCTACCACCCTGTTCTGCCTCGGCCTTTCCACCGTCGAACAGCTCAAGGGCACGCCCGCACTGCAACGAATCGTTCCCGCTCCCTGACAAAATGCACAAAGGATAGACCCTCCACGATGCTGCAACAGGTTTTCGACCATCTCCTTCCCCAAATCGAAAGGGAACTGCAAGAAGTGGTTCAGTCGCCTCACCCGGGGCGCGTTCCCTACTTTGACATGATGCGGTATCACCTGGGATGGATCGACGAGAATGGCCAACCGATCCGGGCCAAGAGCGGGAAGCGGCTACGTCCCATCCTGTGCCTGCTTTCGGCCCAAGCAGCCGGCGGCGACCCACAGCAGGCCCTGCCTGCTGCCGCAGCGCTGGAGCTGATCCACAACTTTTCCCTCGTGCACGATGACATCCAAGACAAAAGCCGTTCGCGGCGTGGACGGCGCGCCGTGTGGGACATTTGGGGGGCCGCTCATGGGATCAACGTCGGCGACGGGCTGCTCGTATTGGCCCGTCTGGCCCTGCACCGCCTTGCCGACCGGAACGTCCCGCTGGTGCGCAGGCAATGGGCCACGTTGGCGCTCGATCAGGCCTGCATGGCGCTCTGCGAGGGGCAGTACCTCGACATGATGTTCGAGGAACGGCTGGACGTGACTGAGGAAGAATATCTCACCATGATCCGACTCAAGACAGGAGCGCTCTTGGCCGCATCGGCCCAGATGGGCGCCCTTTTGGCCACCGACGATACAGGCCAGATCGAGCAATTCCGGCTGTTTGCCGAAAACCTGGGACTCGCCTTTCAGATCGAGGATGACATCCTGGGGGTTTGGGGGGATGAGGCCCTGACCGGCAAATCGGCCGCCACCGACATTCGCGACAAGAAAAAGGCGCTCCCGGCCGTCTATGCCCTCCACCAAAAGCATGACACCCAGGCAGCCAGGCAGCTCGCCGAGCTGTATGACCAACCGGGTCCCTTGGACGAGGCGGCCATTCGTGCAGCCCTGGGAATTCTCGAACAAGTGGGGGCCCGGCCCTACGCCGAGGCCCGCGCCGCCGAATATTACCAGCGGGCGTTGGACCACCTGAATCAGGCCGGGTGTTCAGACGACGCCGTCGCGCCCCTGCGCGAACTGGCCGCATCGCTAGTGGGACGTCAGGCCTGATTCGGACTCTGCCGTTGTCGATTGGGCCAGATAGCGACGGATCAAGGCCAGCGCCTCACCCCGGCTGTTCACCTCGCCGCTCACCTGGGCCTCGCGCACTGCCTCCAGCAAGCGGCCAATCTGCGGGCCGGGGCCGAGGCCAAATTCCCGCATCAAGTCGTGACCACTCACCAGGGACGGCGGGTGGACCCGTTCCGGCCCGCGCTCCCACAAATCGCCAAGCATCCGCGCCACCAGCCCAACGAGATCCCGCCAACCCGTGTCGGGCGCCTGAAGTCCGTAGGTGGCCCGGTGATCGGCCAGGGCGTGCAACAGCACATCGACCCCCGCATCGTCGACGTCGCGAAACAGGCGATAGACCGCCCGCTTGGACACCTGTTCCTGTGCCGCCAGCAACAAGGGTCGCATGTGATGGCGAATGACGGTCGTGGTCAGGCGCACCTCTAGCCGATTGAACCGCAAGCGGCGCAAGGCATCTCCCGCGATCTGGACACCCGCTTCGGGATGATCCAGAAAGCGAATGCGCCCCGCGTCATCCACCGTTCGCGTCATAGGCTTGCCCGTGTCGTGCAGCAGGGCCGCCAGCTTGAGGGCCACCAAGCGAGGCCGCACCTCTCCCAACGATTGTCCCACATGGTCCAGGATGCGGCGGGCAAAAGGCGCCAAGGGCTCCAGGCGAACCCGACAATCTCCGACTTCTTCCATCTCCGCCAACGCAGCGAGCAGCTCATCCAGACCATGGACGGCCTGCAACGAATGGGGTAGGGCCTCATGGACGTGGGGGGCAGGTTGGACCAGTCCCCGCAGCGCCTCCAATTCGGGAAAAACAAGGCCCAAAAGATTCAGATCGTCGAGGCAAAAAAGTTGGCTCGCCGATCGTGGATGGGCCAACATGCGGGCCATTTCGTCGCGGACGCGCTCGGCAGAAACCTGAGGCAGCGCCCCGCCATCGCGCCGAATGAGGCGTTCCGTTTCAGGCGCCAGATCGAAATTCAGGTCAGCAGCCAGGCGCACAGCGCGCAAGGCCCGCAGCGGATCATCACGGATGCTGGCTTCGGTCACTGGCCGAAGGATGCGTCCGTGCAGGTCCTCCAGCCCATTGTGGAGATCGATGACGGTATCGGGGCTCTGCACGCTGGCCGCCAAGGCGTTGATAGTAAAATCTCGGGCCTCAAGATCGGCAGCCAGATCAGCACCCCGGAACTCGGCCACGTCTACTACCAGGTCCTCTCCCCCCGCGGCAAGGATCGCCCGGCCTGTGCCCCGTTCTTCGTCCATGGCAAAATAGGCGCCGCCGAATCGATTGGCCAGCCGACGGGCCAGAGCCAGGCCCCCTTGGGCCACCACGAGATCCAGATCGCGCGCCGGTCGTCCCAACACCCGATCGCGCACGCAACCGCCCACCAGATAGCTGGGCTGTTCCTGGTGCGCCAACCAGGTCAACACGTGATGTTCTATCGTCACCGATTCCTTCCCCTTGTGAACCATAGCGCCCAGGTCGTAAACCAGCGACATGGGATGACCTGATTGTAACACGAGACAGGCCGCCGGGCAAACCGCCGACCGGGACACTGATCCGGCGGCATCAGCGGATGACGATCAAAAAAACCCTCTAGTGCTCCGCAGCGCAAGTCTCCCGCCGGTTGTCATTGCGAGGAGCCCCGCC
>CAYVLO010000342.1:0-4221 GCA_964452125.1 uncultured Anaerolineaceae bacterium
CAATGGGTCGGCGATGACGAATGGGGGGCGCGCAGCCTGTCTGCCTTTTTGGGCGTTTTGGCCGTGCCTTTGCTCTTTGGCCTGGGCTGGCAGCTCTTTCGCAACCACCTATCCGGTTTTCTGGCAGCCTTTCTCCTGGCTATCTCTCCCCTGCACGTGTGGTATGGGCAGGAAGCGCGGATGTACACCTTGTTGGTCTTTTTGTCCTTGCTTTCCAGCACGCTCTTGCTTCTGATTGTGGAGCGGGCCCGGTCTGCTCCCACCCGAGCGCCTGTGGGCGGCGCAGACGAGGCAGGGCTCTGGGGGCGATTGGCCTCGATTCAGTGGCTGGTTCCGGCGCTATGGGTGATCTATACTCTGGTCAACGTGGCGGCGGTTTACACCCACTATTTTGCCTTTTTTGTGATGGCCTTTCAAATGGTGTATCTCCTCTTGGTGTGGGGCGCCGATACCTTGCAGGCAACCGCCTCGCCTGCTTCTCCATCGGTTCCTGGGGGGCACTGGTGGGCCCATGCAGGGTTGTTGGTAGGCGGATTTTTCTCTGGGTTGTTCACCTTGCTGGCTTATGTGCCCTGGCTGCCCCATCTGCTGGCGCGATATGGTCAGGATGCCAGTTTTTGGCCGGGCGAGCTCAAGCTGGCTGAGGTGCTGGTGGATATTGCCGTCCTGTTCGTTGGGGGAGAATCGGTCGCCGAGTCGACGGGCGTGTTGTTGGCCATCGGCTTTGGCGCGTTATTGCTCCTTTGCCTGCTGGCCCTCGCCGCCTCGGCTCGTCGCCAGGCGCCCAACGGGGATGAGAGGGCGCCCTATCCCCTGGCTTTCCTTTTGCTGTTCCTATTCTTGCCGCCGTTGCTTATCCTTCTCCTGTCGTACAATACGCCCAAGTTCAATGCCCGTTATGTGTTAATCGCACAGCCAGCCATGATCCTGCTCCTGGCCGGTGGTCTGGCCGAATTGTGGGGGCGCCGCAAGTCGTATGTGGGCAATGTGGCCCGTGAGGCGCTGGTGGTCCTGGGCCTGCTTTTTATGGTGGGCGTGGCTGCCTATGCCAATTTTCAGGCCTACACCAATCCAGATTTTGCGCGGGCCGATTTCCGAAGCGTGGCCCATTATGTTCGCAAGAATCTGGAACCTGACGAAACCGTCATTCTCACCTCGGGCCACATGTTCCCGGTCTTTGATTATTACGCCCCCGGAATGGAGCGCCATCTGCTTCCCGATAGCCCAACCCTTGATACGACAAAGGTGCTCGACTATCGGGTGGCGTCTCAGCTCACTGAGTGGTTGCAGGATCGCGGCGGCGTCTGGTTGGTGCTGTGGCAGGATGAGGTGGTCGATCCTGCCGGATTCCTGACCACCATGCTCGACGAAGTGGGTGAGGCCCAGCCCGTCACCCGCACGTTCCCCAAAATCGAGGTCCGCCACTATCGGCTGCCGGCCGATGTCGCCTTTGCGCTCGAGCCCGAGATCGCTCATCCGGCTGATTTCAACTTTGGCAACAAGCTCCATCTTCTGGGCTATACCCAAACGGGCGAACGACAGGTTACCCTGTTTTGGAAAGCACTCCAACCGCTGACGGAGGACTATCGCGTTTCGGTGGTGTTGCGCGATACCCTGGGGCAGAGCTGGGGCTCGTGGGATGGTCGCCCTACAGCCTATTATTTCCCCACCAATCGCTGGCCGGTGGGTGAGATCATTTTTGGGCGCTACGATCTACGCCTGCTCCCCGGCTCGCCGCCGGGTGACTATGGCTTTGAGGTGGGGGTTTATACGGAAGAGGACCCGGTGGGCCTCGACGTGCTGGATCAAGCCGGGGCTGCTCAGGGCAAGCGGGCCATGCTTGGGGCGGTGCGACTGGCCGTCTCGGCCGTCAAGCCCGAGGATCTGGAGCTTTCGGCTACCGATGGGGTGCCGTTGGGCTCTGGACTGCGTTGCCTCGATTGGGAGCTTGGGCGTCAGGAGGTGCAACCGGGCGACCGGGTATTGCTTGTCTTGGCTTGGTTTGCCGAATCGCAACCTCCGGCCGATTACAGCGCTCGCCTTGTGGTCGTCGATGCCGAAAGTCAGGCGTGGAATGCGGGGGGCTTTGCCTTGACGACTGCGTGGCATCCCACCAGTACTTGGCTGCCTGGACAGGCGTGGCGAGGTCAAATGACTTTCCGCGTGCCCATTCAGGCCAGGCCCGGTCAGGCGACCTTGGCCCTCCAATTGGTGGATGCGACGGGACAGGCCGTCGGCGAACTGGTCCACCTTACCACTCTTGAGGTGCTGCCGACTGAGCGCAATTTTACCCCCCCGAACCCTCAGGCACCACGCTCGACCAATTTTGCTGACCAACTCGCCCTCTTGGGCGCCGACCTGCTCCCTGAGAATGTGGCGCCGGGAGGGGCCCTTCAGGTTGCCCTCTATTGGCAGGCTTGGGTCGAGATGGATGTGTCCTACACGACTTTTGTCCACCTGTTGGGGCCCGATGGTCAGGTCGTAGTCGGGCAAGACAGCCAGCCTGCCGGTGGTTCGCGCCCCACAACCGGGTGGGTTCCAGGTGAATACATCACCGACGTCCATACCCTGGTCATCCCGACCGATCTGCCTCCTGGTGAGTATATCGTCGAAGCAGGGATGTACGATGCCGGGCTCACCGGTCTGCCTCGCCTGCCCGTGTTGGACGCCAACGGGCTAGCCCAAACCGACCGGGTGATCTTTGGCCCCATTCGCGTGCAATAAGGCCTCCCGTCGGACGTTCTGCGTTCAAGCCTGCAAGGGCGGCTGCCTTCCAGTCGCCCTATTGCCTTTGTTCGATACACGGCTATGTGTAGGGTAGCGCATTCCCTCTGTGTTTTGATCGCGGCAGTGCCCGGCTCCGGATCCAGACGATGCTCTGGGCGGCCATTTCCTTCAGATGCTCCGTTCCAATCTGCTGTCGGACAGGTTCCCCAAGAACCCTGAGATGCCCTGCCTGAGACCAGAATCCCTTTTGGTTTTGGCGTGTGGCGAAAACCTGTGTATAATAGGACGTCGACAGAAGGAAGTAGCAGGAGGTTCGAGGAACTATGCCGATCTATTTGTACGAGTGCGCTTCGTGCGGCGTTCGTTTTGAGCGCTTGCAGCGCATGAGCGATGAACCGTTGACCGTGTGCCCCGAATGCAAGGGGCCAATCCATCGCGTGATTCAACCGGTGGGCATTATCTTCAAAGGTTCCGGGTTCTATGTCACGGACAATCGCCAGAGGTCATCTTCTACCCTGGGCGCGCCCAAAGATTCCAAAACCAAAGACAATGCCGACGCCCCTGCCGCAGATGGGGCGACGAGCGAGGCCAAAAAAGAGACTGCGGCGCCCAAGGAGGAAAGCAGCACGTAGCTGCTTTCTGTCCGTCACACATTCTACACAGCGGGTCCTGGGGTACTGGGACCCGCTTTCACGTCCGGGAAGAGGAACCACCGCAAGTATGCAGGCCATTGGGTCAGGTGTGCAGAGGGCAGGCCATGCCCGAGGCAAGGGAGGCGTGGCCCATGTGGCTTACAGTTGGAAACGCCCAGTGGCAGGGATGACCTTGTACCGAAAATTGGTGACATATTCCAAGAGCTGGCTTCGAAGGTTCTCCCACTCTTTGCTCTCGAGAATTGTCCGCATTTCGTCGGCGGTGTCGGTGATGCCGGCTGTCATGATCTGAGGTATATCGCCATAGAGTGTGTACCACACTTCGGTGGGTTGCCAGCCCATCTTCATTAGTTCTGGAGCAAAGGTGCGCATAGCAAATTCAAAGTAGCTGTGCTCCTGTCCAGGAAGAATATCCCAATGCATCAGCAGTTTGACCGTCAAGTGGATCCTCCAAATCTCTGTCAGGCAGAGCGGTCATCACCCGGCCTGTACAGCAATCTGCCTGTGTGATAAATGCGCCAACTGGCGGAGTCCGTCCCCGTTATCCGAAAATCGGCCCACCGCCGCCAGGTTCAAATACTCTGGGCGCAGCAGCTCCTGGGCCAACCTCTGGATGTCCTGCGGTGTGGTGGCGTCGAGCCGATCCAGCGTGTCCTTGGGAGAGAGAACCTGGCTTTGCAGAAGAGTCTGGCGTGCATACCAGGAAGCCAGGGTGAACGAGTCTTCGAGCGAAAGGGCAAATCGTCCCTTGATAAAATCGCGGGCGCTCTCGAGTTCCGCGATGGGAACCGGTTCCTGGCGAATGCGCTCGATCTGATCCAGGATGGCGCGGATGGTGGGC
>CAYVLO010000343.1:0-4212 GCA_964452125.1 uncultured Anaerolineaceae bacterium
AAGGCGATGCCACTGCCTACCGTCAAAAAGCCCAACAGCACTGCCAGGGCCATCGGCCCGGCAAAGGGGGCCGCCAGCCCGAGCAGGCGGCGGAAGGGGCTGGCCGGAGCGCGGCGCCGTTCGCTCACTCTCCACCTCCGGCCTGTGGAGCCGCCCTATAGGCGGCCTGTTGGGCGGCCCCATACGCGTGAATCAATCGCCTGTACAGACCGCCCTGCTCCAGGAGGGCGGCGTGAGTCCCCTCTTCGCGCACCCGGCCCCCCTCCATGACGACGATCCGGTCGGCCCGCGCCACGGTGCCCAGCCGATGGGCAATGATCAGTGCGGTCCGCCCGGCCAACAGGCGGTCGATGCTTTCGCCCAGCAGATCTTCGATCTCGGGATCGAGGTGGGCCGTGGCTTCGTCCAGGATGACCAGAGGGGCGTCTTTGAGAAAGGCCCGGGCCAGGGCAATGCGTTGCGCCTCTCCCCCGCTCAGGCGGGCGCCCCGCTCGCCGATGACGGTATCGTATCCCTGGGGCAATCCCGCCACAAAGCCGTCGGCGTGGGCCAGGCGAGCCGCCTCGATCACCTCCTCCATCCCTGCCTCGGGCCGTGCCAGCCGGATATTGTCGGCCACGGTCCCGTGGAACAGATAGGGCCGCTGGGGTAGCCAGGCCACCTGCGCCCGCCAGGCCGCGGCATCCATCCCCGACAGGGGCCGTCCGTCCACGGTGATGGCGCCTCGATCCGGTTCGAGGAAACGCAGCAGCAAATGGGCCACCGTCGACTTGCCGGCGCCGCTGGGACCCACCAGGGCCACCGTCTGGCCCGCCTTCAGTTCCAGGGAAAAGCCTTGCAGCGCCGGGCGGCCGCCGCCCTCGTAGGCATAGTGGACGTCGGCCAGTTGGATCTGGGAGCGAAAGAGGGGGGCCTCGCCCATGGCTTTCACGTCGGCGGGCGGACCTGCGGGCTCGATCTCGAGGACCTCAAAGATGCGCCGCGCCGCAGCGGCGCCCGTCATGCCGGCGTGAAAGCGGGCGCCCAGTGTGCGCAGCGGCAGATAGAACTCGGGCGCCAACAACAGGACAAAAAAGGCCTCCTGAAAGGCCAGGTGACCGTACAACAACCGCAGGCCGATCTGCACTGCCACGACGGCGGTGCTGATCGTAGCCACCATCTCCAGCGCCAGCGCCGAGAGAAAGGTCACCCGCAACACGCCCATGGTCGTCTCGCGGAAGCGCTCGCTGACCTGAGCGATGGTCTGCACCTGCTGCCGACTGCGCCCCAAGAGCTTGAGGGTGGTCAATCCCTGCAACACGTCCAGAAAATGGGCGCTCATGCGGCTCAGCGACGTCCACTGCCGCTGGGTCAGGGCCTCGGCAGCGCTGCCGATCAGGATCATGAACAGGGGGATCAAAGGCGCCGTGAGCAGCAGGACCAGGCCCGAGACCCAATCCAGGGGAAAGACAAAAGCGAGAACCGCCAGGGGCACCAACGCCGCCAGCGCCAGTTGGGGGAGGTATTGGCGAAAATAGGCATCCAGGGCCTCGACGCCCTCCACCAGCGTGTTGGTCAGCTCGCCACTGCGCTCCTCGCGGCTGTAAGCCGGTCCCAGGGCCACGAGGTGGGCCGCCAAACGCTGGCGCAGCTCGTCCTTGACCCTTGAGGCGATCTGGCCCGCCGAGACCTCGCTACCCCAGACGAACCCAGCGCGCAGCAGGCTCAGGGCGACCACGCCCAGCAGCAAGGGGCCCGCATCCTTCAGGGTGGCCCCAGCCATAAAGACCCGGTGGACGACCTGGCTCAGCAGCAGCGCCTGCCCCACCATCGCCACGCCGGCCAGGAATCCCAAGCCCACCGTGAGAATCAGGGCTGCCCGCGCCAACCAGGCCTGGCGCAACAACCGCCCGTCCAGCTTCATCGATGCCCTCCCGATCGGTCCCCCCGATTGTACTCCAAAAGCCTGGGCGGGGCAAAGCAAGGGCCCGGGGGCAAGGCCCGGGCCCGATTCCGATCCATGGTTGCTTGAACGCTAATATTCCAGGACGTCGTCACGCCCGATCCGCTTACGAAAGACCCAATAGCTCCAGCCCTGGTAGAGGAGCACGACCGGCACAAAGATCGCGGCGACGATGGTCATCACCCGCAGGGTGTAGGGGCTGGACGACGCGTTATAGACCGTCAGGCTCCAGGCCGGATCGAGGCTGGAGATAAACACCCGCGGAAAGAGACCAAAGGCCAGGGCCAGGCCGGTCAGGAGGATGGTCAGCGAGGTCATGATAAAGCCCCAACCGTGCCTTCGCTGGCGGAGGAAATAGCCCGCCCCCAGAAGCGCGGCCCCCGCTGCCAGCGCCAGGAACCCCGACAGAATCCCCACTCGCTCGAACAGATCCGTCATCAGCGCGCTAGCCGCCAGAAAGGCCAGGACCACGACCACCGCCGGCACCCACAGCCGCCGGGCCATTTCATGGGCGCGGTCGGCCAGTTTGTTCTTGGTCTTGAGGCTGAGGAACAGGGCGCCGTGCAGGGCAAAAAGGACCACCGCCGACACCCCTCCCAGCAAGGCGTAGGGATTCAACAGATTCCAGAAACCGCCGACATAGTTCATCCCGGCGTCGACCGGCACACCGCGGAGGATGTTGCCAAAAGCCACGCCCCACAGCAGGGCCGGGAGCAGGCTGCCGACAAAGATCATCCAATCCCACGCATTGCGCCAGGTCGGGTTGGGGTCCTTGCTGCGGAACTCGAAGGACACACCCCGCCCGATCAGGGCCAGGAGGATCAACAGCAGGGGCAGGTAAAAGCCGCTGAACATGGTGGCATACCAGTGGGGGAAGGCGGCAAAGATGGCCCCGCCGGCGGCGATGAGCCACACCTCGTTCCCGTCCCAGTGGGGGCCGATGGTGTTGATGATCACCCGGCGGTCGGTGTCGTCCTTGCCCAGAAAAGGCAGCAGAATCCCCACCCCATAGTCAAAGCCTTCGAGCAAAAAGAAAACGGTGAACAACACAGCGATCAGGGCAAACCAGACGGTGTTCAGATCCATGATGGGCCTCCTTTCCTACGCCGCTTCCTGGGGTGTGAGGACCTTGTCCGGCGCTGGGGCTTTTTCGTCCATGCCTTGGCGGGCGAATTTGGCGAGCAGGTAGATGTCGACCGCCATCAACGCGCCATAGACCAGCATAAAGGCCAGCAGCGAAAACAGGATCGTCCCGGCGCCCACCGTGGGCGACAGGCCGTCCTGAGTTTTCATGAGCCCAAAGACGATCCAGGGCTGGCGCCCGGTCTCGGTCATCAGCCAGCCGCCGGTATTGGCCAGGTAGGGCAGCGGAATGGCCAGCGGAAACAGGCGGAGGAACCGCTTTTGCTTGTCCAGCGTCTTGCGCCAGATCCAAAAGACTGCCAGGAGGGCGATGAGCCCCATCGCCATGCCAAAGGTGACCATGCCCCGGAAGGACCAGTAGCTGATCGCCACCGAGGGCACATAGTTGCCGGGGCCGTAGATCTGCTCGTATTCGGCCTGGATGTCGTTGATGCCCCGGATCTCGCAGGTCAGATTGTTACAGGTGAGCAAGCTCATCACATAGGGCAGCTTGATGGCAAAGACTTCTTGGCGATTGGTTTCATCGCTGATGGTGATCAGAGACAACGCGGCGGGTTGCTCGGTTTCCCACAGCGCTTCGGCGGCTGCCAGCTTCATCGGCTGATTGACCAGCATCTTTTGCATCTGGGTGTGCCCCGCCAAGCCCACCAGCGCCGCGCCGATCAGGGCATAGACGGCCGCCATGCGGAAGGAGCGCTGCCAGGCCTCCCGGGGCCGGCTCTCTTTCCACAGATGAAAAGCGCTGATGCCCAGGACGAAAAAGCCGGCGGTGGTGACGCCCGAGAAAAAGACGTGGGGGAACTGGAGCCAGACATAGGGGTTTGTGACCAACGCGCCAAAGTCGTTCATCTCGGCCCGCCCGCCGTTGAGCACATAACCCACGGGCGACTGCATGAACGAGTTGGCGGTGAGAATCCAAAAGGCCGAGAGGTTGGAGCCAAGGGCCACCAGCCAGATGGTCCCGGCGTGCAGGGCTTTGGGCAGTTTATCCCACCCAAAGATCCAGATGCCCAAAAAAGTCGATTCGAGGAAAAAGGCGAGGAGCGCTTCGATAGCCAGCGGCGCCCCGAAAATGTCGCCCACAAAGCGGGAATACTCGGACCAGTTCATCCCGAATTGAAACTCCT
>CAYVLO010000344.1:0-4205 GCA_964452125.1 uncultured Anaerolineaceae bacterium
TCGGGCGCGGCTGCCCCGGCGGTTTGTGGTCCCCTGCCATTCCGTGTTACAATATCCTTATCGCGGGCGACCGGCATGGGAACGGCCCATCGCCCGGCACCATCGCCCGCCTGGAATGACAGGAGCCCATGTTCATACCCACCACCCGCCAGGAACTGGACGCGCTGGGCTGGGACGCCCTGGACGTGATCCTCATCACCGGCGATAGTTATGTCGACAGTCCCTTCATCGGCGTGTCGGTCATCGGCCAGGTCCTGCTCAAGGCGGGCTATCGCGTGGGCATCATCGCCCAGCCCGATCTCCAGTCCGACGACGTGACCCGCCTGGGCGAGCCCAGGCTGTTCTGGGGCGTCAGCGGCGGCAACATCGACTCGATGGTGGCCAACTATACGGCTACCAAAAAGCCGATCCGCCAGGACGACCTGACCCCCGGCGGCGCCAACAACCAGCGGCCCGATCGGGCCGTCATCGCCTACGCCAACCTGATCCGCCGCCATTTCAAGGACACCCGGCCCATCGTGTTGGGCGGCGTCGAAGCCAGCCTGCGCCGCATCGCCCACTATGACTACTGGTCAGATCGGGTGCGGCGCTCGGTCCTGTTCGACGCCAAGGCCGACGTGCTGGTCTATGGCATGGGCGAAAAGACGGTCGTCGCCCTGGCCCGGCGCCTGCAGTCCGGCGAGCCCCTCGACGACCTGCGGGGGCTGTGCCTCATCGGCCGGGAAAGGCCCGAGGGCGCGGTCGAGCTGCCCTCCTTTGAGCGGGTCGCCGCCGACCACCAGGCCTTTATCGACATGTTCCACACCTTTTACCACAACCAGGACCCCCTCTCGGCCCGGCCCCTGTGCCAGCAACAGGACACCCGCTACCTGATCCACAACCCACCGGCGCCCCTGCTGACCCAACAGGAGCTGGACGAGGTGCACGAACTGGACTATGAGCGCGCCCAGCACCCCTTTTACGAAAAGATGGGCAAGGTCAAGGCCCTGGAGACGATCAAATTCGCCCTCACCACCCACCGGGGCTGCTACGGCGAGTGCAATTTCTGCGCCATCGCCGTGCACCAGGGCCGGACGGTCCAGTGGCGCAGCCCCGAATCGATCGTGCGCGAGGCCACGCGCCTGACCCACTACCCCGACTTCAAAGGGTTTATCCTGGACGTGGGCGGGCCGACGGCCAACATGTACGGCTTTGAATGTGGGAAAAAGCTGGCGCAGGGCAGTTGCGCCGACCGGCGGTGCCTGTACCCCGAGCGGTGCCCGCAGATGAAGGTCGACCACAGCGCGCAGATCGCCCTGTTGCAGCGCCTGAAAGAGATCCCGGGCGTCAAAAAGGTCTTTGTGGCTTCGGGCATCCGCACCGACCTGGTGATGGACGACAAGCGGTTCGGCCTGCCCTACCTGCGCCAGGTGATCCGCCACCACACCTCGGGCCAGATGAAGGTGGCGCCAGAGCATACCCAGGACCGGGTCCTGCGGCTGATGGGCAAACCGGGCATCGGCCATCTGCTCCAGTTCAAAGAGCGGTTCGACCAATTGACCCGGGCCGCTCACAAAGAGCAGTTCCTGACCTACTATTTGATCGCCGCCCATCCCGGCTGCACCGAGGCCGACATGCGGGCCCTGCAAACGTTTGCCCAAGGCCGCCTGCAGATCCATCCCCGGCAGGTGCAGATCTTTACGCCTACGCCTTCGACCTACTCCAGCCTGATGTACTATACCGGGATTGACCCCTTTACCGGGGAATCCCTCTTTGTGGAAAAGGACCTGGCGGGCAAGCAAAGACAAAAGGACATTCTGATCCAAGGGGAAAAGGCGCCCCGTCCACCCAAAGGGACGCGGGGGCGCACCCGCGCACCGAGAGAAAGGAGAAACCGATGAACCACCGAGTGTTGATCGCCTATGCGACCAAGTATGGCGCCACAGCCGAGATCGCCGAAAAGTTGATCGTCAAGGGCATCAAAGCGCCGGTGGACGACTATCGCGATTGGGAGGCCATCACGGCCTGGGCGGAGGGAATCGCCGCGGCCGTGTCGACGTAGCGGGCGCATCCGCCCGGATGGATCGTGTAGGGGCGCAGGCATTCCCGACGGGGAGTTGCGCACCGTACGTCCTTGGCCCGGGGGTGGGATTCCGCCCCGGCCTGGGTTCTGTGGGAATGCCTCGCCCGAACAAACGTCCACCGGCGCGGCGATGGGCGAGGCATCGCCAGCAGATGGCCGGCCGACGCTCAATGGGTTACGGCGCACATCGTTGGCAGCAAGACTCGAGCACTGGCGGCGATGCCGTCGCCCCTACAGATCGCGCTCCAGGTGGGCATGGTAGGGGCGCGGCCTGCCGCGCCCGTGTCGACGTAGCGGGCGCATCCGCCCGGATGGATCGTGTAGGGGCGCAGGCATTCCCGACGGGGAGTTGCGCACCGTACGTCCTTGGCCCGGGGGTGGGATTCCGCCCCGGCCTGGGTTCTGTGGGAATGCCTCGCCCGAACAAACGTCCACCGGCGCGGCGATGGGCGAGGCATCGCCAGCAGATGGCCGGCCGACGCTCAATGGGTTACGGCGCACATCGTTGGCAGCAAGACTCGAGCACTGGCGGCGATGCCGTCGCCCCTACACGTCGCATCCCAAATAGGCACCGTAGTGGCATGACGGCGGTGTAACCCCCGCCCGGAGCGTCAGCCCGTCACCCCCGCGCAAGCGGGGGCCCATATGGTTTACTCTGCGGCGGCGGGCCGGCATCGGCGGGGATGGGCAGGCCATCGGGAAGGCTACGCAAATCCGAGCACCCGATCAGGTGCACATCCCTCCAGACATAGCCGCGGTCGTTGAACGTCTCGATATCATCCACCCAGCGCTTTTCGCCTTTCTCAAGAAGGTAGATGTGAGGACTGGCGGTGCATTTGAGGAGGATGGGAGGGGCGTCGCTGTAGACGATCTCTTGAACCGAGGAGGGCAGATCCTCGACCACACCTTGATCGATGCCGAACAGCCAGGGGAGAGCCAGGATTATGACCAGGGTCCAGGCGGCATAGGCCACGGTTCCGGCGCTGTAGGCGCGATACAGGCCCTGCAACCACCTCCCCTCCTTGGTCCGCGCCTGGAAAAGGAGCACAAGGACCAGCAGGCCCATGTTGATCGCGTTCCAGCCGATAAAGGCCAGGCGGTTGGGTGTGAGCCGGTCGAGAGCGGTTCGGTAGAGGATGGCAGCCAAGGCATAGAGGCTGACGATCAGGGCCAGGGCCGCGACGGCAACGATCCCCCGGCGCAACCAGCGCGCAAGGCCCGGAGAGAGGTCTGCCAGGCACACAGGGGTGGCGCCCACCAACAGCGCCACCACGGCAAAGAGCATGGCGTTGTACACGATCAGCACGTCGCGGTTTTCAAAAGGCGCCCGGAAATTAAAGGGGATAAAGGCCAGATAGACGAGCAGCACCAGCAGCGTCAAGGGGAGCAGGATGCGCATCAGCAGGGCCACGAGCTTGCTCAACCCCTCGTCAAAGGCCTGCTGGGCAGGGGGCACGGTGGGATTATAGATCACGGCTGTGGCTACCACCACAATCATCCCCAGCCCCCCGGCAACGAACAAGCGCTGCACCACCTCGGGCAGGTCGACGTTGAGAGCCTGGAATAGGCCCATGGTGATCGCCGTGAACAGGCCGCCGGCAATGGCAAACAAGCCGCCGAGAATAAAGACCTCGAGCGATTTGATGAGAAAGCTGAAACGGTTGGCCGGATCGCGATGGCCTGCCACCAGGAACGCGCCGACCCCCGCCCAGGCCAGGAGGGGCAGGTGGATCAACAGGAGGGAGAGGTACTGCTCCTGGAAGGGCACCGAGCCCGTTTGAGGGTAGGTCAAGAGCCCATAGGCGCCAGCGGCGAGAAGCAAGATCGCGATCAGGCTGCTCAACCCCCAACGCTTGCGGCCCACCACCGTGAGATAGATCAGGACAAATGCAGCGGAAAGGGGCGCGGCCCACAGGACGACCGCCGGCGCCAAGGTTCGTTCCGTCCCACGAAAGCCCTCGATGACGATCATGAAACGATCGTCCGAGAGCCACCAAAAGAGCAGGGCGTTGACCAGCGCCAGCGGGAGGGCCCAGGCCCAGGCGATGGCAAAGCCCTTCACCTGCGTGGCGGCGTATTTGAGCCGGTGGAACCAGGCGGCGTACAACAGATTCTCGGGCGCCGACGCGTGATTCTCGTCAAT
>CAYVLO010000345.1:0-4176 GCA_964452125.1 uncultured Anaerolineaceae bacterium
GCTTTGCCGCCTCCGTTCCTCAGAATGACAACCCTCTCCGACAGGCTGCTAGATCCACCAAAAGGTAGAGAGCATCGTATGGAACGATACCGAATTCCCGCGCGCGAGGTACGCACCGAGATCGAGGTCGTCAACTCGCGATTCATCGTCACGGCTGCGCCGGTGTTCACCGTCGACGAGGCCAAGGCGTTCGTGGCGCGCATCCGCGCCGAGTTTGCCGACGCCACCCACAACGTGCCCGCCTATGTGGTGGGCCATGGGGCGACGGTGATCGCCCACTGCCACGATGACGGCGAGCCTTCGGGTACGGCCGGCCGCCCCGCGTTGGCGGTGCTCAGTGGCAGCGGCCTGGGCGACATTGCCGTCGTGGTGACCCGCTATTTTGGTGGGACCAAGTTGGGCACCGGCGGGTTGGTGCGCGCCTACGGCGATTCGGTACGGGCCATCCTCGAGATCCTGCCTCTGGCCGAAAAGATCCCCACCCACACGGTGTTGCTGGCCTGCCCCTACTCCTTCTTTGAGCAGGTGGGACTGTTAATCGAAGCCCATCACGGCCAGATCCTCGACCAGGAGTTTGGCGCCGATGTGACGCTCACGGCCCGGTTTCCCGTCGAGCAGTTTTCCGGTTTTCAGGCTGGCCTGAGTGAGCTATCCAACGGAGAACTCGAGGCCATCCTCGTCGAAACCAACCCCGCGACCATCATGCCCATTGGGTCGGTTCCGGCTGCGCCCGAGTAAAGTCCCTTGCCGGAAGCTGGGCCGAAATATTTGACAGCTACCGTGACTGGGAGTACACTTACACAACACGACCAGAATCGGCGTTCCTGTACGACCGTGACAGACCCGTGTACTCCACAGACGATGAGGCAGACAACGTGAAGAACCTGCTGGACAAGATCCTCGTGATCGACCTGGAATCCACCTGCTGGGGGGCAGATCCACCCCCAGGGCACGAACACGAGATCATCGAAATCGGCCTGTGTCTGCTCGACGTAGCCACCGGTGAGCGAGGTGAGAATCCCAGCATCCTCATCCGCCCCGAACACTCGGCCGTGAGCGAGTATTGCACCCAATTAACCACCCTGACTCCACAAGAGGTCGAAACCGGGATTTCCCTGGCTGAGGCCTGCCAGATCCTCCGCAACGAGTACCTGTCCGAAAGGCGGATCTGGGCCAGTTACGGCGATTACGACCGACGCCAGTTCAAGCGCCAATGCCGCGAGCGCGGACTGGACTCTCCCTTTGGCGACAGCCACATCAACGTCAAGAGCCTGTTTGCGTTGGCGTATAATCTGCCCCAAGAAGTGGGGCTGGACCAGGCCATGGCCCTCATGGGCTGGCCCCTGGAGGGGGTCCACCACCGGGGCGACGACGATGCGTGGAACCGGGGGCCATGATGATAGGGCCGGCGATACTGGGGCTGTGGCTCGTACGAAAGAACAGAGACTAATCCACCGAAATTCCGAGCAGGCAACGGTTCACAATTCAATGGGAGGATCCCCACCATCATGATCTGGAATTTTGACCGCATTATTGACCGACGCGCCAGCGAAAGCGCCAAGTGGCACGCCTACGCTCCGGACGTGCTGCCCATGTGGGTGGCCGACATGGATTTCCGTTCACCCGAACCGGTGATCCAGGCGTTGCACCAGCGGGTGGAACATGGCATCTTTGGCTATCCCTGCGACTCGCAAGAGCTGATAGATGTGATCGTGGCAAGGCTGGCACGACTCTACGACTGGAGAGTGGAACCGGAGGCCGTTGTCTTGCTGCCTGGTGTGGTCACCGGCTTTAACCTGGCAACCCACGCCGTGACCGAGCCAGGTGACGGCATCCTGCTCCAGACTCCAGTCTATTACCCGATGCTGCGCGTGCCCGGCAACACCCACTGCACGCTGGATCAGATGGAACTGACCCGGCGGCCGGACGGCCAATACGAGATCGATTTCGACGCCTTTGAGGCAGCCATCACCGACCGCACTCGCATCTTTTTGCTGTGCAACCCCCACAACCCGGTGGGCCGGGTTTTCCGGCGGGATGAACTGGAGCGCATGGCCGAGATCTGCCTGCGCCACAACGTGATTCTCTGCTCCGACGAAATCCACTGCGACCTGGTCTTTTCTGGGCATCGCCATATCCCCATTGCTACTTTGTCGCCCGAGGTGGAAGCCCGAACGATCACTCTCATGGCGCCCAGCAAGACCTACAACATCGCCGGCCTGCACTGTTCCGTGGCCATTATTTCCAATGGCGAGTTGCGCAAGCAGTTCAACGCCGCCCGGCGAGGCCTGGTGCCCGGCGTCACACTGCTGGCTCAGGTGGCCGCCCTGGCGGCCTACCGCGACGGACAGCCCTGGCTGGATGCCGTCATGGCCTACCTGGAAGCCAACCGCGATTACCTCCTGGATCAAGTCAATGACACCCTGCCCGGCATCACCATGCACAAGCCGGAAGGCACCTACCTGGCCTGGTTGGACTGCCGCGAGGCCGGGATTCCGGGCAACCCTCAGGAATTCTTTGTGAAGGAGGCCAAGGTAGCCTTTAGCGACGGCGCCCCGTTTGGACCTGGCGGCGAGGGCTTTTTGCGCCTGAATTTCGGCTGCCCTCGCGCCACGCTGGAACAGGCCTTAACCCAGATGCGCGCCGCGCTTACACCCTGAATCGCTGAGCCTGCCGGTGCGGGGCCACCAGGGGTCTCTGCCCCCCTCGCATCACCGAAACGGGAGAGGGAATGGGAAAAGGTTCGGGGCCAAGACCCGAGGCCAGGAACGGCTTGGAGCTGCCCAATCGGGACGCCGAGGGCGAGGGTCTGTCGGCCCGTCACCTGTTGGTCATCCTGCTGGCGCGCACCACACTCAATACGGCCCACCGCATCATCTATCCCTTTTTGCCCAGTCTGGCGCGCGGGCTGGGCATCTCGCTGACCGCTGCGAGCCAGCTCATCACCCTGCGATTGGTGGCTGGATTGGCGGCGCCTGTGATCGGTCCGATGGTCGAAAGGCACAGTCGCCGCCGGGTGATGGAATTTGCGCTGGTGTTGTTTGCCATCGGCAGCCTGCTCCTTATGACGGGTGGTTCCTGGATCGCGGCAGCCATCGCGCTGTCGTTGTACGGCCTGGCCAAAGTCCTGTACGATCCCACCGTTCAGGCCTATGTGGGCGATACCGTGCCCTATGCTCGACGAGGGCGGGTCATGGGATTGCTGGAACTCTCCTGGTCCAGCGCCTGGTTGTTGGGCGTGCCCGCCACCGGCTTTTTGATCGATCGACTGGGCTGGCGCGCCCCGTGGGCCGCGCTGTGCGGACTGGCCTTGCTGTCGTTGATAGCCACGCGCCTGGGACTGCCTCCTGGGAGGAGGGCAGGTGACCCAGGACGGCAGCACAAACCGATCCCGGCCTTGCTCCAGGCCTGGAAATCGGCTCTGCGCCACCGAGGTGTAGGTTCCGTACTCGCCGCCAGTCTGCTGATGACCGTGGCCATAGAAACTCCCTTTATCGTGTACGGCGCCTGGCTAGAGGCCTCTTTCGGCCTGAATCTGACCACATTGGACCTTACCTCCATCGTCGTTGGCCTGGCAGAAGCTGCCGCCGAGATGGGCACCACCTTGTTCACCGATAAACTGGGCAAGCGACGCAGTGTGTTGCTGGGCTTGCTGACGCTGGCAGGCAGTCTGGCGCTGCTCCCGTGGCTGGCTGATAAGGGACTGGTGGCTGCCCTGACGGGCGTGGTGCTGATGATGCTCACCTTTGAATTTTCCATCGTGTCGTTGCTGCCATTGGCCAGTGAACTGGTGCCCGAAGCCCGCGCCACCCTGTTTTCGCTGAATGCTACGGCATTCAGCCTGGGCCGTATCGGCGGCGCGATTTTGGGAGGGTATCTGTGGCAATGGGGAGGTTCGGGCATTCTATCGAACGCCCTGGCCGGGGCGCTGTGCGCCCTGCTGGCTGCTGGCTGCATCGCCCGGGGAACGGCCGAGATCAAACCCGAAGGAAAGGCATAAAGATCCCACATGGACAATTTCGGGGACAGCAATTCACCTTTTGGCAGTTCATGCGTACGACTCTGCCCATTTGCTCGGCCCGGATCTGCGATCCGGGCCCATCTGCTGCCGATGCGCGGTTGGCAACCAAAGGTTGCACGCGATCCCGCGCGAGCTCTCAGCAGCAATGTGGGATT
>CAYVLO010000346.1:0-4173 GCA_964452125.1 uncultured Anaerolineaceae bacterium
TTACCATGCCCTACAGTGCAACCTTTGCCCTGGGCACGCCCTACACCAAGCCCGGTGGCTCGGGGCGGATCATGGTGCCCCTGCAGTTCGCCAATCCGGGCGGCGCCTACGGGGTGCCGGTTGGAGGGGCAGTGACCGGCCTCTGCCTGGAGTTCGAGCAGGCCGACGACAACGGCACCCCCGTGCCGCTGCTGGCTGACGGCTACCAGGTCGGCGACTGGGTGCTGCCCACGACCACGCCGCAGATCGGGTATGCCGAATGTCCCAGTGGCATCACGCCTACGCCGACCCCGACGCCTACGCCCTTGCCCACCGACACACCCACGCCCGTGCTCGGCGATGCCTACGAGCCCGACAACCCCTATCCTCCCTATAACTCGGCCATCGGCGTGGGCGAAGTGCAGGTTCGCTCGCTGGATCCCTACGGCGACGAGGACGTCGTGCACCTGTGGGTCTGGACCGGCCTCCATCTGGAGGTGCTGACCCACAGCCTGGGTGGCCTGGCCTCCACCGCCATGGAGATCACCACCGGCAGCGGCACCTGGTACGACACCGACGGCGGCGAGGCCCGCATCGAGTGGATCTCAGCCTGTGACGAGGTTGTGATCATCCGCCTGTGGTCTACGAATGGCTACTATGGACCCGGCGAAACCTATGCCCTGCAGGTCAACCAACTCCCCTGAGATGCGCCGTCGTGGGCGTCGGCGTTGCGACCCACGCCCTGATTTTTCCTGTAACGGGGTGGACCCGCTACGGCCCAACCCTGGAACGGAGGTGCACGTGAAGGACGGTTTCGATTGTCACAACTGCCCGGCTCTCGGGCCGGCGTGCGATGGGGAGGAGACCGGCGGCGCCGAGTGTGCAGGTCTGCAAGGCTGGATCGCGGCCCTTGACGGCCTGGAACTTGATATGCCGCTGCACCCCCAGCCTGCCTTGGAGCTGCCGCCCTTTTTTCCCCAACTCCTCAACGGCTTGCAGGTGCCGGCCCTACTCACGCGCGAGGCCATGGTTGGGGTAGGCATTGCCAAGGCGCTGACGCCCAGGGGAAAGGTCTCCCATCGGGCCATCCCCCTGCGATACGGTCCCCACGACCTCCGCACCCAGTGGGGCATCGGCGAGGGGACGGCGCTTCTGTGCATCGGCAATACCCTGGACGGCACCCTCGAGGAGCTGTGGACGGCCCAGGGCCAAGAGAACGTGTGGGGCAGGCTCCAGGCGCTGGGCTTCACCGCCGCCACCAGCCTCAACTTCTCCCTCTACCTCGACCGGCCCCGCCTGGAGCACCTGGTCAACATCAAACGCACCTGGCTGACCGTGCAAAGGATGCAGGAGACGAGCCGCCTCATCCCCATCCCCCACTTGCAGTGGGCCACGCCCCTGGATCTGGAACGACAGCTCGACTATGCCCAGGCCCAGGGATTCCACACCCTGACGCTGAACCTGCAGATGTGGAAGCGCCAGGGCTGGGAGGCGGTGGCTGCCGGGATCCCCATCATCCGGGAGAGGGCGCCCGAACTGCGCCTCCTGATCACGGGGGTAGCCGGGCTCAAGCGGATAGCCGAGGTGGCGGAGACCCTGCCCCATGCTTCCTTCACCAACACGACGGCCCACTACCTGGCCCAACGCTATGTGCGCCTGCGACGCGACGACACGCGGCTGATTAAGGAGCCGGTGGACGGTCACCCCGACCTCATCCTGGCCGAGAACGTGCAGCTCTACCGCGGGTTCCTGGCTGAGGTACGAGGGGATGTGCCTCAGGACTCCCCATCCAGATCCCGGCCTCGCCCCTCCACGCCGCCTATCGCGGCGTTACTGCAAAGGGAGCTCGGGTTTGAGGCAAGAGCAGCCCTCGACGCCGAGGATCTTCTGGCCGCGGATGAGGCGATCCGCGATTCTTTCCGGAACTGGCTGGACACGGGGCAGTTGGATCGGGACCTCCAGGGCTCGTTCCCGGCGTGGCCCTGTTCCGAGTGCGTGCCCCACCCCACCCTGGGCGAACTGCTGGACGCCGGTGCCGATCCTGTGGACGCCTTCCTGCACTTGGGCCACCTTGCCCGCTGGGTAGAGGAAGAGATCCAGGTCTCCGTCGGCCAGGCAGGGGACTGAGGCAGAGCGATGGGTTGGGCCAAGAGTGCATCGACGGGACGAAAGCGGACGAACTACCGGGCCTCTGTACCTGCCGCTGTCCCTCTCCGCGAGTCCCCTGTGGGCCTGGAGGTCGCGGGAGAAGTCCATCTGCCTTTGACCGATGTGCGGCAGAATCGCTCCAAGCGGGACCGGCGCGCCCTGGCGGTTTACGATGTGAGCACGGGTCAGGATCTCGAGACCCCGGTCAACCTGGACAACACCCTGCTGCAGGTTATGTTCCCGGGCCTCAGGATCGCCTTGGGTCAGGTGTCACCTCCGCCACCCCGTGCCGGCCCGGAGGAACTCGAAGCTCACTGGCAATCGGTCCTGGAGGACCTGACCCGTGATCTGGCGGAGCAGGGCGGGCTGTCCCTCGACGTCGCCACCGGTGCCCGCAAAGAAGGACGCTTTCTGTACACCGACAGCCAGGTGGGCCGCCAGGTAGCCGACACCTTTGAAAAGATCATGGCCTACGGCGGCCTGCTGGCATCGCCGTGCCTGCGACCGCCCCAGCTCGTCGAGGGAGTGCGGGTCTTGGTGGTGCCTGAGGGCGAGATGGGCACTGGCGACTGCGCCGGCAAGATGAGCGAGCGCCTGGCCCTGCTCTTTGACAAGGACGGCAGCCAGGCCGGGCAGTTCCGCCTGGGGGTGCGATTGGACGAAGAGACGGTGCTCGTCGGTAAGGGCACCTTGAAACGGATGCACTGGACCGACGTAGACGGCGAAGGCCGGGGTTACGACCTGATCCTGCCCGATTCCTCCTTCAAGGGCAACGCGCCCGCGTTCGGGGATCACACCTGGGACGTCCACCTGGGCTTCGTCGCCTGGTCGGGGGAGCGCCGCACCAAGCTCAGCTACCAGGTCCTGCAGTGGTTCGACCCGAAGCTGGTCGAGCAGTGCATCATCCCCCGCGCAGAGTGCAAGATCCCGCTGCTGTTGGAGGCCATGGCCAGCAGCGAGGGCGCCCGGCAGTTCCTCCAGATCGAGCGCGAGGACCGGATGGCCGAGGTACGCGAGACCGAACGCGGCGAGCTGGAGGTCGACGAGGCCGCTGATGCGGTCCGCGAGCCCTCTACCCTGGAGCAGGTACTGGCCGCCGACGTCACCGGGCAAATGATCGACCATCCCTATGTGCAAAAGGGGCTCCGCCGGCGCCTGCGCCAGGCGTGGCACGACCTGGCCGTGGGCGGCGGGGTCAAGGTGCCGTCCTTCATGGGCCTGCCCGACTCCTTCGCCGGTCATGTGGACTGGCTGCCAGAGGGTACGATCGTCTGCCCCGACCTGCCACCTGGCGAGGTGCTGGCCACGCGCTACCCCATCCGCACCAAGCACGACGTGCAGATCTGGCGCAACCTGGACTGGCATGCTTTCCAGAAGCTGGGCCTGGAGACTGGCCTGGACGAGCGGGAGGTCTCGCGCTTCTTCCGCTATGCCCGTGAGCACGAGGGGGTAGCCTTCATGAGCCACGCCACGGCCAAGCGGGTGGGCGGCGATTTCGACGGGGACGTGTTTCAGTTGATGCCGGTGACGCCCTACAAGCCCCTGGAGGAGATATCCAGGCCCAACCGCGACTGGTCCGACCTGGCGCCCCTCGTCGACCAGGTACGCCGCGAGGGCTGGGGCCAGGGCGAGATCACGCCCAAGGTCAAGCGTCGCCTGGCAACCCACGTCGCCCCCGAGCGATCTGAGGAGGTTACTGCTGACAACCGGAAATGGTTGGCCTCAGCCGCCATCCAGCAGGGAGGGCACCGCAAGCAATTCCTCACGGATTTGGGGCACCACCTCGATACCCAGCCCCTGAGCGGTGAGCGCAAGACAGAACTCTTGCAGACCTTGACCTCCCTCGCCGCCGATCCCGATCGCAGCCTGGACGAGGCCGTGGAGATTGCCGAAGCCCACGGCTTTGATGCCCACGCCTTGGTCAGTAGCTGCGAGGTTGACCTCTATCCCCTGGCCCGGCAGTACAATCGCACCCAGGCTGCCCGCCAGGCGCTGAAGAACATGGACTCGGCCCTGGGCCAAATCGTCTACACCGTGGCCCGCGTC
>CAYVLO010000347.1:0-4168 GCA_964452125.1 uncultured Anaerolineaceae bacterium
TGACAAAATAGACGGCGTTTTGCCTCGGTGGTTTTCTCTCCGACAGGCTGCTAGGCGCTGCGATCCGTAGGACGATGGGCAGGTAGAGAACTCGTCGGGCTCGTAGCGGCCGGGTGGTTCTGAACCATGGATAGAAAAGGGGGTAGGAGGGTGCTTACCCCCTGTGGCCGCGCCTCAGTCGCGTTCTTTGGCCATTCGCGCCACTCGAGGCAATACGGGCACCACTTGCTTTTTGCGCGACATCACACCGTCGATAGTTACGGTGTGGGCCGAGGTGAGGGGGGCGCCCAATGCCTCGGCTACGGTCTCTTCCAGGCCCACGATCAGGATTTCCGTCTGACCCTGGACAATGTCGACCACCATGAACAACAGGGCGGCGTATCCCTTTTCGCCGCGCAGGATGCGCATCTCGGCCAGTAGATCGTCCCGAATTTCGTCGATGCGTCGTCGATGCACGGTTTCCAGATAGCCGATGGCAAAGGACATGTCTTCGATTCGAAACTCTTTAAAGTCCGTGGTCACAATCTCTCGGAGCGAGCGCCCTGAAAGGTCCGAGACGACCGCAAAGATTTCGCGGCCAAACTCTTCGGGGTTGAGCCCGGAGAGGGTAGCCAGTTCGCTGGCTACCTCTTGATCCCGCGGGGTGCTGGTGGGTGAGCGGAACAACACCGTGTCGGTGATGACCCCACCGAGCAAAATCCCGGCGATAGGTGGGGGAATGGGAATGTTGGCTTCTCGATACAGCCCGGCGATGATGGTGCTGGTGGAACCGACGGTTTCGTTGCGAAAATAGACCGGTGCTGCGCTCTGAATATCGGCAATGCGGTGATGGTCGATGATGCCCAACAGATCGGCCTCGTCCAGTCCGTCTATGGTCTGACTCCGCTCGTTGTGGTCGACCAGGTACACGCCGTGGCGGATGGGGTTGATGAGGTCGCTGCGCGATACAACCCCTACCACGCGCTCTTCATGATCGATGATGGGAATGGTCAGTTGGCCGGCGAGTTTGCGGCGCAGCTCGTCTAACGAGTCTTCGCGTCTCCCAGAGGACCTATCGCGACGCATCACGTGGGAGACCGGGATGCTGAGGTTCAGCAGTCGGACGGTGGTAAAGGTGTGGTGCGGTGACGAGATGAGGGTGACATCGTGGGCGCGGGCCAGTTCCACGATCTCGTCCGAGATGGGCAGGTCACCGGTAATGACCAAAGCGCCCACTCCACCTTCAATGGCGATGCGCTGGGCGTCGGCGCGGTCGCCCATGACCATGAGAATATCGGGTTCGATGCGCGGTCGCATCGATTCCAGGTCCATGGCAGCCACCATCACCTTGTCCCGTAACCGGCGGCTCTTGGCCGATGCCAACAACCGTCCGCCCAACGTCTCGACGACGTTGCCCACGTCCAGATGGACGACGTCCATGGTACTGGGTTCGAGTTCGGTGAGAAGGATGTGAGCAAAGTCCTCGACCGTGATGAGACCCGCCAGTCGAGCATCATCGTCGACCAGGGGAATGGCTCGGATCTGCTTGTCGCGGAGGCGCTTGCCGATGGCGTAGGCCGATTCAGCGACGTGCCCTACAATGGGCGTGGTGGTCATTACGTCGCGGGCGGTGGGGCGCACATCCTCCAAAAGAATGGGCGCGGGTACCCCCATGCGGTCGAGGATGTATTGGGTCTCGCGCCAGACGTCCCCCTGGCGGGCCGGCGCCACCCTGGGTTCCCCTCGTGTTCGCAGCAATTCGGCAAAGGCAATGGCCGACACGATCGAGTCGGTGTCGGGGTTTTTGTGGCCGACTACAAAGATCTCTCGGGCCATGGGGTTTCTCCCTCAAGGCTAGTTTTGATGGCCATCGACCCAGGCATGAAAAGGGGGCGATGCCTGGTTCCACGGGGGCAAACGGTCAACCGCTCAGCCTATTCGTCATCGTACGGGTAGGCGTCGTCATCGTCATAGTCGACTTTTTCCTGGTATTCAAACCTGTCGTCGATCGGATCGATCAAGTCGAAAAGACCGGGATCATTGGCCAAGGCTTCGGTATCGTAGAGGGTGAACTCGATCTCGCCATCTGCCAGCGATTGCTCGGCGATGGCATCGTCCAAAGCGGCTTGCATGTCGCGATCGGCATCCTCGTAGGCATCCAACAGCGCCTGACGCGCTTCGGTCCCACCGATCTGTCCCAGGGCCCAGATGGCAGCGTTGGAGACTTGGCGGTCGGGGTCTTGTACCAGCCGCGCCAGGCGGCTGACGGCGCGAGGAAGGCCCAATTCACCGCAGGCCCAGGCGGCTTCGTATCGCATAGCGGGTGAGTTGCTCTCTAGCTCGGCCAGCAGGTATTTGATCCAGCGCTCGTCGCAACTGCGGCCCATGCCCACGATCGCGCTCTGGCGCATCCTTTCGTCCGAATCATAGTAGGCGCTATCGAGAAGGCTGCGCACCTGGATCTGGCTGGAATAGGTCACCGATTCCAGAGCCCGGCGCCGTACTTCGACGGTCTCGCCGGGCAGGTGGATCACTGCCAAGAGTTCGGCGACGATCCGTTGCAGAATCGTCTCATCCAGTTTTTCGAGTTCGCCCGCCAGAACAAATCGCCCCAGACTGATGGCGGCAGCGGCGCGCACCGGAGCAGATGGATCGTGACGCAGCATGGTCAGCAAGGGCGCCACCAAGCCCACCTCCTCGTCTTCCCACAACCCGTCGATGGCCGCGGTGCGCACCTCTTCGTCAGGGTCGGTCAGACAATGGCGGAATAGGGCATCGAAATTGACCTCGAAATTGGTTTCGGCCAGGTCGACCATGGCGTGGATCAGGCGTCGTCGCTGATCGACTGCATAGGTCTCCCATGCAGTGCATACCTCGGCCAGTCGTTCGCCGCTCAGGTCCGACAGAAAGTGGAGCTTGCCGGTGATGGATGACCGGCGGTCCTCCTCGAGCTGCTCCAGAAGCTCGTGCAGTTCGTCCAGTTCGCTTGTCATTCGCTTTCCCAATCCTCGTCCTTGTTTCCGCTCTTTCGGGCGATCTGTGTCCATTATATCCCATCCCGGGCGAGAGTGCAAGGGGGAATTTTGAATTCATTTGACAAACAAGATCTTTTGGTGCATAATGGGATGAGGAGCAAGCCCATCCCCAGCAGATCAGCGGCTCATCGCGGTCGAATTGGGGTCTGTAAAAAAGGAGTGTGTCATGAAACCGAGAAAGATTCGAGATGGAGTCTACTGCCTTGGGGCCGTCGATTGGAACCGGCGGCTGTTCGATTCGTTGATCCCCTTGCCCGACGGCACCAGCTATAACGCCTTTCTGGTGGAGGGTTCAGAAAAGGTGGCCCTCATGGATACCGTCGATCCGGCCTGGGAAGAGGTGTTGTTGGATCAATTGGCCGGCGTGGAGCGGATTGACTATATTGTCTCGCACCACACCGAGCAGGATCATTCGGGCGCCATCCCCAAGGTCCTGGAGATCCATCCCGAGGCGACGGTGGTGTGCAGTCCCAAGGCCCAATCGTTGTTGATCGACCATGTGGGCATTGGGGCAGAGCGTATCAAGACGGTGGAGGATGGCGAGACGCTGTCGCTGGGCGACAAGACGCTGCGCTTTGTCCACACGCCCTGGGTGCACTGGCCCGAAACGATGGTCAGCTACCTGGTAGAAGATCGCATTTTGTTCACCTGCGATCTGTTTGGATCGCACCTGGCGACCTCGAACCTGTATGCCAGCAGCGAGCCGTATGTGATGGAAGGGGCCAAGCGCTACTATGCCGAGATCATGATGCCCTTCCGAAAAACCCTGGTCAGCAACCTCAAAAAGATCCACGGGCTGGAGCTGGAGCTGATCGCCCCTGTCCATGGCCCGATCTACGATCGGCCGGAAGAGATCCTGTCGGCTTATGAAGACTGGGTGTCGGAGCGTGTGTCGAATCAGGTGGTGATCCCCTACATCTCGATGCACGGCAGCACCCAGGCCATGGTCGACTATTTGACGGCCGCTCTGGTGGAGCGAGGTGTGGAGGTCAAGCTGTTTGATCTGGCCGTCACCGACATCGGCAAGTTGGCCATGGCGTTGGTGGACGCGGCGACGGTGGTGATCGGCACGCCCACAGTACATGGCAGTCCCCACCCGACGGTGTTTTCGGCCACCCACCTGGCCAATACGCTGCGGCCCAAGCTACGGTATG
>CAYVLO010000348.1:0-4163 GCA_964452125.1 uncultured Anaerolineaceae bacterium
AGGATGGCTACTCACCACCCAAAGGGTGTAACGAACTCACCCAGAAAGTTGAAATGCACCCCAGCCGTGTATCATACTCGGATCGAGGTTCACTCCACGCCCATTCTGTGTTATAATGGGAACACCGAACCAGACTCGGCCCGGGAGCCAATGCCGCGTGGTCCTCAGGGCGCCCAGCGCTTGCAGGAAAGAGCTCCCACCGTGTTTGCCTTTGGACAAGGGGAGGTGACGCATGAAAAAAGACGCAGGGATTCGCCCTTCGGTCATCGCCGGGACCTGGTACCCGGGCACCCGGCAGGGCTTGCTCAAGACGGTGGACGGGTACTTGGGGCAGGTGCAGCAACCCGCCGTACCCGGTCCTCTCGTGGGCCTGATCAGCCCCCACGCCGGCTATGCCTACAGCGGCCTCACCGCGGCCCATGCCTATCACCAGCTTCAGGATCAGCGCTTTGACACCGTCGTCCTTCTGGGTCCCAGCCATCGAGCCTGGGTGGGCGATTATGCGGTGAGCACAGAGGATGCCTATGAAACGCCGCTGGGTCAGGTTCCATTGGATCGGGAGATGATCGCCGAACTGGACGCCCAGATGGCCTGGAACCCCATCCGAGGCGATGGGGAACACTCGCTGGAAATTCAATTGCCGTTTCTGCAGCGCCAACTCCAGGATTTCGCCCTTGTACCCATCATCATGAGCGCCGACGACCCCGCAGCGGCCCGGCGCCTGGCGGATGCCCTGGCCGAAACGATCCAGAGCCGCGAGGAGCGCGGGCAGCGCACCTTGCTGGTAGCCAGCTCCGATCTGCACCACATCGAGGACTATGACCTGGTCCGCCAGCGCGATCAGCGGGTGGTGGATGCCATCGCCGCCTACGACCTGGATGCTCTGACCCGGCTGCTCATGGCTCCCGGTTGCACTGTGTGCGGTCGATTGCCCATCCTGACCGTCTTGCATGCGGGCCGGGCGCTCCAGGCCGACGCTACGGCCATCCTGCATCACACAACCTCGGGCGATGTGACCGGACAGCGTCAGCCGGGCCACTATACGGTGGGTTATCTGGCTGCCGCCCTGTACAAAAGCCACTGAGCTGGCGTTTCGCGTATCCTTTGCCGACGAATTGACCGCACCATGTATGCCCAAGTCATCCTCACCCGACCCACTCACCGACGTCCTCCCACTGGCAGCGATCCATTGCGCGAGGATCGCTCCTGGCAGGCGACCTACACCTATTACCTCCCCGACCCCTTGAGCGAACAGGCCGAGATAGGGCACCTGGTGCAGGTCCCGCTGCAAAAAGGCAGCACGTTGGGCGTCATCGCCGAACTCGCCTATCTTCGCCCGCCCGATCTGTCCCCCGAACTCGAGATCCGCGAGGTGACGGCCATCCTGGACCCCTTGCCCGTGGTGACCCAGGGACAGATCGATCTGGCCCGCTGGATCGCCCGCACCTATCTGGCGCCCCTGAGCCAGGCGATGCGCCTGATGCTGCCGCCCAACCTGGAGGCGCGGACCTTTGTCTTGGTGACGCCCACGGTCAAGAACGCGCCTGCCGACCTCTCGGAGGAGGAGAGAAAAGCACTGCACCTCCTCCAGAGCCGGGGCTCGCGCATGCGCCTGAGTGCGCTCCTCGACCAGTTGCAGGTCGACGACGCGGAAGCGGTTCTCGACAGCCTGTCCGATCGCGGCCTGGTGGACACGCGCCACGCCATGATCCCGCCCAAGCCGGCGCCGCCCCGCATCCAGTATGCCCGCCTCCTGGCCGACGGTGCGGCCATCGAAAAGGCGCTGCCCCGCCTGGGTCGCCCTTCGAAACAGGCCGATGCCCTCCTGGTGCTGGCCCGGCGCGACCCCGAACTGCTGACTGTGGCCGAGTTGGCCCAAGCCGCAGGGTGCACCGAGGGGCCGATCCGCGCCCTGGCCCAGCGCGGCTGGATCGAGATCACCGAGCGCCGGACCCTGGTGGTCGCTGCGCCCGGCGTCACCTTGGATGCCCTGTCCAAGCTGCACCGCGCCCCCAAGCAAGCCCGCGTCCTGGAAATCCTCCTTCGGCGGGGCAGCCCCATCGAGCTGTCGCAACTGCTCGCAGAGACGGACGGCTCCACGGCCCAGGTCGCCTCCCTGGAAAAACGGGAGCTGGTGCAGCGCATTGTGGAAGAGCCCCTGGCCCTGCTCACGCTGCCCAAGGAGCAGATCCTCGACCAGGTCATCACCCTGCGGGGAGCACACAAGCAAGCGGGCGTGTTGGAGGCCTTGCGCGGCACCACGGACCGGGTTTGGGTGGGCGGGCTCTATGCCGAAACCGGCGCCGATTTGATCACCCTGAAGGAGTTGGCCGGACGCGGGCTCATCAGCCTGCACGCCGACGAGTACCCGCGCCCCCATTTTGCCGGACCCGAAGCCCCTCCCTCCCTCACGCCGGACCAGAGCGAGGTCTGGGAGCAGGTCGAGGCCGGCCTGCGCTACGCCCCAGACGCCGAATCAGGCGCCCGGCCCTATGTAGCCCTCCTCCACGGCGTGACCGGTTCGGGCAAGACCGAGATCTATCTCCGCGCCCTGGCGAGTGTCCTGGCCCAGGGCCGGCGGGCGATTGTGCTGGTGCCCGAAATCAGCCTGACGGCTCAGACGGTGCGCCGCTTTGAAAATCGTTTCCCGGGGCGAGTGACCGTCCTGCACAGCCAGCTCAGCCTGGGCCAGCGCTATGCCGCCTGGGATCGTTTGCGCCGCGGCGAGGCGGATATTGTGGTCGGCCCACGCTCGGCCCTGCTAACCCCCATTTCGCGCCTGGGCCTGATTGTGCTGGACGAAGCCCACGACGATTCGTACAAGCAATCGGAGCCCATCCCTCTGCCCGCCTATCACACCCGAGAGGCAGCCAGGGCCCTGGGCCAGATCGCGGGCGCCGCATTGCTGATGGGCAGCGCCACGCCCGATGTCGTCACCTATCACCGGGCCGTCCAGGGCGAATTCCACCTTCTGACCCTGCCGCACCGCATCCGTACGGGCTCTGCCACGGCCCCGCCGGCCGTCCAGACGCCCTACGAGGACCACCCCTTGCCCCCCGTCCGGGTCGTCGATCTCCGGCAGGAGCTGCGGGCGGGGAACCGGAGCGTCTTTAGCCGCGCCCTTCAGGAGGCCCTCGACCAGACCTTGCGCGCGGGAGAACAGGCCATCCTCTTTTTGAATCGTCGGGGCGCTGCCACCTTTGTCCTCTGCCGCAACTGCGGCTATGTGGCGCGCTGTCCCCATTGCGACATCCCCTTGACCCTGCACCGAGCCTCCGGGCGGCCAAAGGCCTCGGCGCCCGAACAACTGATCTGCCATCATTGCAACTATCACCAGGAGGTCCCTACCCGTTGCCCTGAATGCCAGAGCCCACAGATCCGGTTTTTTGGCCTGGGCACCGAACGGGTCGAGGCCGCCGTGCAAGAGATCTATCCCCAGGCGCGGCTCTTGCGCTGGGATCGAGACACGGCTTCGGGCAGCGATCACGAGCGGTTCCTCCAGACGTTCATTGACCACCGCGCCGACGTGCTGATCGGCACGCAGATGATCGCCAAAGGACTCGATCTGCCCCTGGTCACCCTGGTGGGCGTTATCTCGGCCGACACCGCCCTGTATCTGCCCGATTACCGGGCGGCTGAGCGAACCTTCCAACTGCTGACCCAGGTGGCTGGGCGGGCAGGCCGGAGCCATCATGGCGGGCGCGTGATCGTGCAAACTTACAACCCCGACCATTACGCCATCCGAGCTGCCGCCCACCACGATTTCGCCTCGTTCTACCGGCAGGAGAGCACGCATCGCCGGCTCCTGGGGTATCCGCCCTTTAGCCGGTTGGTGGCCCTCCGCTTTAGCGACCCCGATCTCCGCACGTGCCAGCGCGAGAGCCAGCGATTGGGCCGATGGCTGTCTCAGGAGATCGAGCGCCAGGGCATCGAGGCCACCCTCATCGGCCCCGCCCCCTGCTTTTTCAGCCGCCTGGAAGGACGGTACCGCTGGCAGATCCTGATCCGGGGGCCCGAGCCCGCGGCGCTGCTGCGCGACGTGGCCCTGCCCCGAGGCTGGCTACTCGATGTCGATCCGGTGACCACCCTCTGAGCCGGGACCTAGTCCTCAGGGCGACCGCATTTACAATATCACTGCGATAATGATGCCTGATTAAGAAAGC
>CAYVLO010000349.1:0-4146 GCA_964452125.1 uncultured Anaerolineaceae bacterium
CGTTGGGCACGCCGCTCTTGAGGGTGTCGATGGTGTCGACCAGCAGCAGGCAGTCGTCGGGATAGACGTCGGCGTAGGCGCGAAAGGCATCCAACTCGCTCATGCCCAGGGTCATGAACAACTGGACCATGCTGTGGGCGTGGGTGCCTTTGGGCGGGAAACCCAACAGGTGCGATACCCCCACGTTGGAGGTAAAGTCGGCGCCGCCGATGAGGGCCGCCCGCGCTCCCGCGTTGGCGCCCCGCTCGTGGCCGCGGCGCAGGCCAAACTCCAGCATCAGTCGCCCTCGCCCGCTCTCGTGGATGCGCGCCGCCTTGGTGGCGATCAGCGTCTGGTAGTTCAGATGGTTGAGCAGCGAGGTCTCCAGGATCTGGGCCATCGCCAACGGGCCTTGCACCACGGTGAGGGGCACATTGGGATGGACCACCCGCCCTTCGGGGATGACGCTCATGGTCATGGCGCCGAAATTCCCGTTGTCCTGAAGCCAGGCCAGAAAATCGTCGCCGAACATGCGACGGCCCACCCGGTCGGTCTGGCTGCGGAGATAGGCCAGGTCCCGCTCGCGAAAGCGCGCCTGCCGCATCCAATCCACCAGCCATTCCAGGCCGGCGCTGATGCAGAACCCCGCCTCGTGGCCGCCATAGTCGGGATTGCTGCGATAGAAATGGTCGAATTGGACCTGCTTTTCGTGAAAGCCCATCCGATAGTAGAGCTGGGCCATCGTCAACTGGTACTGGTCGGTAAAAAGAATTCCTTCTGCAGTTCGCTGATCGTCCAGGTTCACCCGGTTCCCTCCCGATAGGTGATAGGTTGCTTGCTCAAGACTCGGCGGATTCGGCCCGCAACAGGTCGATGGTCTCAAAGGCGTGGCGCAGATGGGGGATGACGATGCTGCCGCCCACCACCAGGGCGACGTTCAGGGCTTCGTACAGCTCCTGGTTGCCGATGCCGGCCTCTACGCACTGGATCAGGTGATAGTCGATGCAGTCGTTGCAGCGCAGGACGGCCGAGGCCACCAGCCCCAGCAGTTCCTTGGTCGTGGCGGGCAGGGCCCCATCCTCATAGGCCTTGGTATCCAGGTTGAAAAAGCGCTTGATGCCCAGGTGGTCGATCTCTAGGATGCGCTCGTTCATTCGCTCGCGATAGGCGCGAAATTCGTCGAGGCGTGTGGTCATGGTCGCTTTCCTTTTTTCTGACAGGTATTTTCCGCGATCGGTTTTGGTCTCTCTGCACGTCGTTCCCGCGCCGGTGGCGACGTCACTGGACGGCTGCCCGCTGGGTCGCCTGGCCGTCGCCGCAGGGCCAGCAGACCTCCGAGTTCTCCAAGAACTCGGAGGTCTTGCGCCCATGTTGTCATGCCCGCCGCGAGTACCCTCGCGCAGAAGCGGGCATCCATGGACCCCCGCGTCCGCGGGGGCGACGGCATGCCGTGCCCAAACGTGGGCGACGCATGCGTCGCCCCTACGGTACACATGGGCCATTTCGTGTAATTCGCGAAATTCGTGGCCGGGCCATCCTTCCCGCGGATCACCGGGCGCCAATGGTTCACAGGGCAAAAACGGGCGGTGTGTGGCGCTTGTGCTCCGATTGGGCCATCATCTCCTGCACTTGGGCCAGCGTGGCGGGCTCGATGCCGTCGGTCTGGCCCTTTTCGATGGCCGCCAGGGTCGCATCCAGTTCGGCATAGGTGATGCCCATCTCGCCTTCGTCGGTCTGCCCCAGCCAGATGCCGGCGCTGGGCGGCCGGTCGATGATCGGCTGGGGCACGCCCAGGGCGCGGGCCAGCCCCCGCACCTGCCATTTGTACAAGGCTCCCAGGGGCTCCAGATCCACCCCGCCATCGCCGTACTTGGTGAAATAGCCCACCATCAGCTCGCTCTTGTTGCCCGTGCCGGCCACCAGATAGCCCCGGGTTTGGGCCAGGGCATACAGGGTGGCCATCCGCAGCCGGGGCTTGGTGTTGGCCCGGGCCAGATGAGACGGATCCACCGGCAGGGCTGCCACCAGAGCGTCAAAGGTCGGGCCCAGATCCACCTCCACGGTCTCGATCTGAAAGGCCTCGGCCACCAGGCGGGCCATCTGCCCATCCTCCGCAATGCTGTGGCAGGGCATCCGCACGCCCAGGGTCTGGTCGCCCACGGCGCGGCGACAGAGGGCGCCCACCACGGCCGAATCGATGCCGCCGCTCAGCCCCACCACATAGCCCGGCGCGCCCGCCTTCTGGGCGTAGGCGCGCAGCCAAGCCGCGATCCGATCGGCCAAGTCGAGATAGTCTTGATGGCTGGGTTCCATGTTACCTCACCTGCGCCACGACATCGACCCCGTTGAGGCCCATGCTGTAAAGGAAAATCAGATGCAGCAGGTCGCCGTCGTGGGGCATGGCGCCGATCGATCGGGCCACCTCCACCGGCAGGTCGTAGGTCTGGACGGCGTCGGCCGGCACAACCACTCGCGCATCACCCAGCCCCAGGACGTTGGCCCGCAGGCGCAGGTGCATGGCCAGTTGATAGACGCACAGGTCGGTGCAGTCGCCGACCACGACAAAGGTGGTCACCTCCGGATGAGCCGCCAGCCATTCCTCCAGGTCGGTGCCGATAAAGCTGCTGATCGAGTCCTTGGGCAGGACCTGGAACCGGTCGGCAAAGGGCAACGTGGCCAACTCGGGGATGGTGGCCGATTCCTCGGTGCCGCCCACGCAATGGGGCGGGAAACTGCCGAATTCGAGGGCGTCGGGCCCGTGGGTATCCTGGGGCAACAAAAAGTGGCCGATGCCCTCCTGGTACGCCCCCTGGAACACCCGAACGACGGCCGGGACGATGCCCGCCACCCGGTCGCTGGCCAGCGCCCCTTGGGAGCAAAAACCGCTGGTCATATCGACGGCCAAGACGGCCACGCGCTCGGGTCCACCGGCGCGCGCCACCAGGTCGCGCCATGATTCGCTGGAGCGGCTGTGGAGCCACTCGACCGCCCATTCGAGAAACGGCTGGCTGTTCTTTGCCAGGTCTGCTGCGTTCATACTTGCCTCCTGTCGCCCCCTTCCAGAGTCTGGAGGGTCGTTGCTATTAGTGTACAACATACACCAAGTATACCCCAAAACCCAAACCTGTCAAATTTGGGCCTAGCAGCTTGTCGGAGAGAAAACCACCGAGGCAAAACGCCGTCTATTTTGTCATTCTGAGGCCCCGAAGGGGCCGAAGAATCTCGCTTTTCGGCTGTCAAATGGGATCTAATGGCGAGATTCTTCGTCGCTCCGGCGGCTTTGCCGCCTCCGTTCCTCAGAATGACAACCCTCTCCGACAGGCTGCTAGGGAAAGAGCCGCCGCGCCTTGACTTCGGCCACCGCGTCGGCGCGATAGCGATAGAGCCGGGCCGGGCGCCCCTCGCCCAGGCGATACTCGGCGGTCGGCTCGATGACGTCGGCGCTGAGGATCTTGCGCCGAAAGTTTCGCTTGTCCAGGGGCTCGCCCAACACAATCTCGTAGGCGGCCTGTAGCTCGCTGAGGGTAAAGGTCTCGGGCAGCAGCTCAAAGCCCACCGCCGTGTACTCGAGTTTGTAGCGCAGGCGGGTGAGGGCATAGCTCACGATCTCGGCGTGATCCAAGGCCAGCCCGGGCAGGGCGTCGCAGGGCCACCAGCGCACCCGGTCGGCCTGGGCGCTGTCGACGCACCGCATGGCATTGGCCGGCGCGACGGCATAGTAGGCCACAGTGATGACCCGCTGGCTTGGGTCGCGGGGGGGCTCGCCAAAGGTGTAGAGCTGTTCGAGAAAGAGATCGGTGAGGCCGGTCTCTTCTTCCAGCTTGCGCGCGGCCGCCTCTTTCAGAGATTCGCGCTCGCCCAGAAACCCGCCGGGGATGGCCCACCGGCCCTGGTAGGCGCCGGGGCGCCCGGTGACCAGCAGCACCTGGAGGGATTCGTCGCCCAGGCCAAAAATCACCACGTCGACGGTGATTCGAGGACAGATGCAGGAACCGTCAGCCGACATTGGGACCTCCTCCCTTGGTGTTGATGATACACCAAGTATAGTCGCAGAGGCAGCCCTTGTCAAATGGGCGCTGGCGGATGACCTGCCCCCAAGCACGTCCTGCCACGCATTTCACGAATGCACGCCGGCAGAGACCTCCGAGATTTCCGAAATCTCGGAGG
>CAYVLO010000350.1:0-4144 GCA_964452125.1 uncultured Anaerolineaceae bacterium
GGGCTGGATGACCCGATCCCAGGAGTATTGGTCGGCCAGCGCGCGGGCCGCGCGCGCCCTCTTCTCATCGCGTCATACTGCCCAAGACATTTTCCAGGAAATCGACGATCCGTGGCGCAGCGAGGCCGTCGCCGCAAGGGTTTACAGGGACGGGGTGGAGCGAACCGTTGTGCAGTTGCGAAAGCACTCGCGATTTGATTGTTTCGCGCGAGTTGCCCACGATGTGAACCAGCCCCGTCGCGAGCATCTCGGGGCGCTCGGTTGATTCGCGCGTCACGAGAACCGGTTTTCCTAGTGATGGGGCCTCCTCCTGAATGCCGCCGGAGTCGCTGACGATGACGGTGCTGCGGCACATCAAATCGACGAACGCCAGATACGGCTGCGGCGGGATCAAGTGTACCCGATCCAAGTTTGCGAGCGTGCCGTACACGACTTCTGCAACGTTCGGGTTCAAGTGCACCGGATAGACGACCGAAACCCGCGGGTCATCGCGGACAACGTCCAACAAGGCCGAACACAGCGAGCGCAAGTGAGCACCGTGATTCTCCCGGCGATGGCCCGTGACCAACACCACGCGTCGAGCGTCGAGCACCCCCGGGTCGAAATCAACATATCTCGGGGATGCCGCATTCACTGCCTTCTGTGCCAACAGAATCGCGTCAACCGCCGTGTTTCCCGTAACGACAATGCCATCCTCGCATACCCCAGCGTGCAAAAGGTTCTCCCGAGCCTTCGGAGTCGGCGCAAAATGCCAGTCAACGACTTGGTCCACGAGACGGCGGTTCAGTTCCTCAGGGAAGGGGATGTGTCGGGATTTCGTGCGAAGTCCCGCCTCCACGTGCCCGGTCGGCAGCCTCCTCCAAAACGCCACCAACGCGCCTGCCAAGCTTGACTGGGTATCGCCATGCACGAGCACGACGTCAGGTCGCACATCGGCAAAGCAATCGTCGAGACTGCGCATGAGACCGGACGTAAGGGCAGCGAGACCGGGATCGTGCTGGGGCACTTTTAGCACCACATCAGGCACCAAGTCGAACGCACTCAAAGCGTGACGCAGCATGTCCGGATGTTGCCCCGTCGCGCAAATGACCAGTTGGAAGACACTCCGTCGTCGAATCTCAAGGAACACGGGCGCCATCTTGATCGCCTCTGGCCGTGTTCCGATCACCCCGACGATCCTCTTCATAGCGAAACCTGAGCTGCTCAGTTAGAGTGTGCGTTCCAGCCGCCCAGACGACGTAGCTGCGAACTGCGAAGCCTTGTGATATACTTCGATCGTGCGGCGTGCGATCTCATTCCATGAAAAGCTGCTGACCGCCTTCTGCCGGGCGCGTTGCGCAAAGTCGGCTCGTGCGTGCGGGTGCCTGGCAAGCCACCCAACGGCCTGTGCCAGACCTCTGGGGTCGCCGCGCTCGACGAGGAGTCCGTCGTGCTCGTGCTCGATCAAATCGGGAATTCCACCCACGTTCGTACCGATGAGCGGCACGCCGCTCGCCATCGATTCCAGACCGGTGATGCTAGTCGCCTCCTTCAACGACGGTAGCACCGAGATGTCGGCGGCTGCGTAAAGCCGATGGATCTGCGAATTCGGCACCTCTCCGAGTAGACGGGCGCTTCGCCCGACCTCGGAAAGCTGGAGGGCGCCGAGCGTCTCCTTCTCGTATGCGTCCCTCGGATTGCCTGAATTCCCTGCGAACAACACGACCACCCTGGTATCGGAAGTATCCACGAACCGAAGGGCGTGCGCGAAGTCAATGACCCCGTTCTTTGGCGCGAATCGTCGAGCACACAGAACCAGCACATCGCACGGACCGATGCCCAGCTCGCAGCGGAGCTCCGCGCGCCGCGAAGCATCCGGACGAAACCGGTCGGTATCCACGCCGTTCGGGATATACGTGATCCGTTCCGGGTCGAACCCCAACTCGCCCGTTTTGTCGGCCAACTCCCGACTAGGCGCGATGACCCAGTGATATCTTTTGAAAACCTTGCACCATCCCTCGGCAAGGCCACACTCCAACGCCTGCAGGAAGGTCGACGTGTGATTTGTGAACACCCGAACGCAGTCGGCGTCAAGCCACCAAGTGGGACCCCAATGGCAGTGGAAGACAAAACCTCCTCGCGACGACGGCCGCTTGCGAAGCAGCCTACTCAGACCACGGCGCCATTGCCATCCAACCCCGTGCTTACCAAACGGCGAAGCCTTCGGCAACTCCCAAGCCGGCACCCCGTCGTTCAGCACGGCGCGGCATATCCAAGTACTGGGCTGCCGCCACAAACGCGGCCGTGTTGTGACGACCGTGACGTCCTGCTCCATTGCGCGCATTGCTCGCGCGAGTTCCTGGACATGCGCTGCCACACCCCCGATTCGAGGGAGATAATCGGTGCTGAAGAAGACAATCGGGCGCGCAAACCCACTTTGGCGCGTTCCTTCGACTGTTTTCAGGTTCGGATCAACGCAATGGCAAGTGTTCATGACTTATCGCTTCCGGCTTGTCTCGGGACCCGCAACTGGGCGGTTTGGTTCAACTCGTCGTACCCCATTTCCTGCGCAAGCGCGCGCGCCCCGAAAGCGTTGTCGATGTATTCCTGCAGTATCCATGACGGAAGCGACTGCAATCGTTTTACGTTGTGATCCCGATCAATGTGCCCTTTTGCGACAGTCTCGTGTAGTTTCGATTGCGAGACTGGCACGAGGCGATGATCCGACTTATCGGCATACCAGAGTCCTAATGTGTCGTCCGCGTGGTGAAACCGGCCGAATTCCACCATCTCTGGCTCGAATGCGACACCGATGTGACTGCATAGCTGCCGGACAGTCGCATTTGGCTCCTCGACTAACGCTTCATATTTGACAAGATGGCAGCCCTCGGAGGCCAGTCTCCAAAGAATGCGATGAGCATTCGCCCAGACTTGCAAAGGCCGCTTCTCCCCAAATGTATTTGCCAGAGAGGACGCTGTTGCCAACGGCCCCCGTACCATCAGGACAACCGCGGTTCGTCCAAATAACTCAACGATTCGGTTCGCGACATCGACGTGAGCGGGTTCCTTCACAACGAACAGGTCCTTATTTTCGGCTATTAGAATTGTCGTTAGAAAGCGCGTGAGCCGAGACCGAACGCGTAGTCCGAATGGGGTTGGCAGTGCCAGCCGCTGAGGCACACGATACGCGGTCGAGATAGCAGAAAGTTTCCTTTTGGCAGTGCGGTACTTCCAGTGGGTCCTGCCGAGAAGCGATGGCACCGCAAACTCGAACGGGCACGCGACGCGTGAGTGGGAGTCAAGGATACGTGCGAGCATGGTTGAACCAGTTCGCTTGCCAGAAAGAAGAAAGAGGAGCGGCGGTTTCATCTCCACAATACCAATGCGAATAGGGATTGCTGAAGGCCTGCGACTGTCGGCGTTCGGGCACTGAAGTAGGCGTCGTAAAGTCTTTGCATCCTCGGGAGCACCGCGAGTGATAAGAGTGACACTTTGGCACGTCAACGAAGTATGCGAGGGCAAAGTCGACCTAGATGCAGAGGCAGTGCCCGCACGGGGAGAAGCTGTGCCAAGTGCACAAACCCTTGCGGGCGCCCGATGAATGCCAGAACCGTGTAAGTGACGGCGCCTACGCATACGGAAATGAGCAAGCCTATGCCCAGAGAGATTGATAAACGTGTAATCAGTACGTGACAGCCAAGAACAATTAGCGTCATGGTCGCCGACATTGTAGTGTAGGGTGTGAGCACGCGTAGGAGTCTACTCAACGTCAAGGCATGCACTAGCCGGAACACCACCCAGAAATTGGCGGGAACCAATAGCACGCTCACGAGCGCGTAGGACGCGGCGACACCCAGTACGCCCCATCGGACACCCACAAGAAAGCTGAGCACCTTCAATGCTGACGTAAGAATATTCCATAAGAACATCCAGCCCGTGCGCCCCTTGGCAAGGAAGAGTTGCCCCTGAGTACTTCCAACCGATTGAATGGCGCCGATCGGCGCGAGAATCCAAATCAGCGGCACGGCGGGCAGCCATTTCTCTCCCAGAACGACTTCGACGAACGGCCTCGCCACGACCGCCAGCCCCGCCATCATGGGGAACGTCACAAAGGCGATCGCGCCGCAGGTGCGCAGGTAGGCCTTGGCCAGACGCTCGTCGTCGT
>CAYVLO010000351.1:0-4133 GCA_964452125.1 uncultured Anaerolineaceae bacterium
GCAAATGATGCCTGCCCACAGGTTGCTGGGAATGCCTCGCCCTTTGGCCACGAATTGCACGAATTACACGAAATCCTTCACGCGAATCGTAGGGGCGACGGCATTCCGAAAATCATTGCGTCCCGACAGAGGGACCATCCCGTGGGCCAACGAGCCCTGCCCACAGGTTGCTGGGAATGCCTCGCCCATTTGTCGGCACGTTCACCGGCGCCTGAGGTGGGCCAGGCATCGCCGGCAGACCCGCGATGCGGGCGCCGACCACCGCTTCACCGGACAGCGGCGCTGCGGACAGCGGCGCTGCGGACAGCGGCAACTGGCCGGACTGGGGCTATCCCCCTACCCCTTCACAACGACGATGGGATCCCCTTCCTTCACCAGCCCGCCGGTCACCACCCCGCAGAACACGCCCCTGGTGGGCAACAGGCTGGTTCCCTGAAAGCTATAGGTATGGGCAATCTCGGGCGGCTTGCCCAACTGCTCCACCTCCAGCACCACCTCCTCGCCGACCCGCAGGCGGTCGCCCACCCGGAGGCCGGCGGTATCCAGCCCCACCGTGCTCAGGTTCTCGGCAAAGCTGCCCGGCACGGCGTCCAGGGTCTTTTCCTGGTTCAGCCGCTCCGTGTCTTCCCAGGCCAGCAGGGCGATCTGCCAGCGATTGGGCACCGGCGGCCCGGCGTGGCTATCGTCCACCAGGCCCCAACCGGCCCGAAACTCGCCCTGCCCCACACTCACCTTCGGTTCCGTCCGCTGCGCGCTGGCGCAGACGGCTTTGACCCTTGCTTGTGTCATGGTGTTCTCCTCAGTAGAAAAATGCCTCATCCCGATCCGCCTATTTCTTTTCGGCCAGATAGCTGAAAAAGCCGGCCCGCCGCAGGGCCCTCAGCGTCAGCGCGCCCAGCAGCCCGCCCAGCGCGCCGAACACCAGATAGCCCACAATCGCTTTGGCCAACCCCAGGGCGATAAAGCCCACCGGCGCGCCGGTGAGGGCGCCCAGGCCCCACTTGACCAGGAACTTGCAAAAGTGGCCAAAGGTCGCGGCGAGGGCCGCCACCACCAGGTTCTCGGGCGCGCGACCCAGCAAGAGCAGCGCCAGATCGGTGCCCACACCGACCATGGTGTACGACAGGAACGTGTTCAGCGCGCCAAAGTCGCCCAGGCCCAAAAAGGCAGCAATGAGCCCCGATGTCAGGCCCACCAGACTGGCAGCGCCCACCTTGGGCACCACCCCAGCCGCCACAATGACGATGGCCATCCAGAACACGCCCGAGTGCCCCGACAGTTGCAGCGGCAGCCGCAGGGCGATCTTGGCCACCACGATCAGGGCCGCAAACAGGGCCAGCAAGATCAATTGAAACGTGGAAAAGTAGCGTTCTTTCATCGTTCGTCCTTTGTCGGGCTTGCCAGATCGAATCCCTTATGTCAATCAGGGTTTCGGATCGATCTCGATCTTGTCCACGTCCTGCACCCACTCATCGCGGACGTCCAGCCGCTCCAACGTCGACACCAGCTTGAGCGTGCCCCGGCCCGACAGATCGAACATCACCCAATGGGCCGGATCGGCGACCTCGGCCCAGGTCAGCTCTGCCGCTTTGCCGCGGCTGCTGCTGGTGACCACAATGCGCGTGTCGGGCTTGAGCTTGTTCTCCCTGACATACAGCAAAAGGATGTCGCGCAGCAACCACCCCTGCTGCGTCTTGCCTTCCTCGGCATCCACAAAGCTCGCCTCCTCCAAGGCAGCCAGGTCATCGGGCACAAAGCCGGCCTCCAGCTTGCCGTCCCGGTAAATGGGAATGGCGCCCGGCGCCAGCGTCGGCTCCACCGACGAGCCGCGCAGCGCCTCGATGACCAGGACGGCCGCCACCAGCAGCGCCAGCACGCCGACGGCGATGAGAATTCTCGTTCGTTGCGACATCATCACCTCCACAGAATCAACGTGACCATCACCAACACCGCGCCGGCCAAAAGCGCTCCATCGAGCCAACCCATCGCCAGTTTCCGGTAGGGCCGGCGCCTGGGCGAATCGAACCCGCGGGCATAGGCCGCCTCGGTCATGGCCCAGGCGCGCTTGGTCGTCATCACCACTGCTGGCACGGCCAGCGACACCAGGTCGCGCACCGTAGCCATCAGATCCCGCCAGCCCGTCGGCTGCGACCAGGCGCCGCGGGCTTGCTGCGCCTCGCGGATCGACCGCCACTCGTCGTCCAGCAACCCGACGCTCTGAAAGGCCAGACTGATGCTAAAGGCATAGCGATGGGGCACCCGCATCCATTCCAGCGCCAACCGCAGCTCGGCCGGCGTGGTGGTGGCGAAAAACAGCGAAAAGGCCCCGGCCAGCAGGATCAGTCTCAACGTGATAATGAGCGCCAGATCCAACGACACAAAGATCCAGTCGACCACGAACAGCACCAGCAACACCCACTTGAGCCGCCACACCTGCCGAGCGGCCTCGGGCAATAGCCGCGCCCAAAGGACCAAAACGAAATACAGGACCATAAAGACGGCCAGCTTTTCCAGACTCAGCATCACCGCCAGCGACGCGCACAGGCTCAGCGCCAACTTGGTGCGCGGATCGACCCGGCGCAGCGGCGAATTCTCCACCAGCGCCAGGCTGCGCACTCGGCCCGCCCCTCCCAGGCGGATCACGACGATGCCTCCGGGGCCGCCGCCCCCGGCGCATGCACCCACGGCGGCACCGACAGCCCCAGTTTGGCCCAGGCTCCATCGTTCTTCAGCACCTCACCCGGCGGGCCATCGGCCACAAACCCCTCGGAGCCCAGCAGCAACAGGCGGTCGGCCTCCGCCGCCAGGGGCAGGTCGTGAGTCGTGACGATGACCCACTGCCCGGCATCGGCCAGAGCCCTCATCAGGCGGACCAACATCGCCTTGTGCACCGCATCCTGCCCCAACGACGGCTCGTCCAGCAGAATCCCGTGGCGCGGGCGGCGCATCAACACCGTCGCCAACGCCACCCGTTTCTTTTCGCCTTCGCTTAACAGCAGCGGCGGCGCCTCTTCGTAGCGGGCCAGCCCCAGCGCTGCCAGCAGCCAGCCGTACAGATCCAGGTCCGGGTCGCTCACACGGAACAGGATCTCTTCCCGAACGGTGGCGTTAAACAGTTGAAGATCGGCGTTTTGATAGACCAGTCCCAGGTCCGGTTTCGAGCCGTTGATCCGGATCGCGCCCTCGTGCTTTTGCAGGCCGGCCAGCGCCCGCAGCAGCGTGGTCTTGCCCACGCCGTTGCGCCCCACCACCGCCACCACCTGCCCGGCTTCCAGGCCAAAGCTCAGATCGCGGAGGATGGGCCGCCCGCCCAACGACACGTTCAGCCCCTCCACCTCCAGGCGGCCCGCGCCCGATGCCACCGGCTGCAAGCTCAGAGTGAGGGCCTCGGTTCCCTGGGGCGCCGGACCATTCAGAGACAGGGTGCGCAGTCCCGGGATCGAGTGCAGGTACTCGGCGCGATGCTCGCAGACCACCAGGGTGGTGCCGGCGTCGGCCAGGTCGCCCAGGTGGGCCACCAACTCGGCGGCTGCCGTGCCATCCAGCATCGACAGCGGCTCATCCAGCACCAACACCGCCGGCTGCCGGGCGGTGATGGCCGCCAGGGCCAGCTTTTGCTGTTCGCCGCCCGATAGCGTCTGGGGCGAGCGATCGGCCATCGCCCTCAGGCCAAAGCGGCCCAGCGTCGCCTCCAATCGCTCGGCGATGACGTCGCGCGGCAGCCCCAGATTCTCCAGGCCAAAGACCACCTCTTCTTCCACCGAGTGGGCCAGCATCTGCGCCGCCGGATTTTGAAACACCAGTCCGGCGTGTTCGGCCAATTGCCACAGGGGGGTATCCCGAGTGCGCAGCCCGTCCAGCCACACCTCCCCTTCCAACGTGCCATGGTACAGGTGGGGGATCAGACCGGTCAGGCAGCGGGCCAGCGTGCTCTTGCCACAGCCCGATGGCCCGGCCACATGCCACCGCTCGCCGGCCTGCAAGTCGCGTGTGATGGGCGCCAGCCCGTGATCGTGTTGGGGGTAACGAAAGGAAATCCCTTCCGCGCGCACAATACTCGTCATGCCTACGTTCTGCTCACCCATCAACCTCGCCCCATCGGCGATTTGTACGGGCACGGCATGCTGTGCCCG
>CAYVLO010000352.1:0-4119 GCA_964452125.1 uncultured Anaerolineaceae bacterium
TCCTCGTCATTCTATTCGGCCAAGGGCTGATCAAACAATTCGGCCGCTAACAGATTGGCTTAGTTTCGAGGCAACCACGTATGGTCCATCGTTTACGGACAAGTATGAAAGGGGTTGGTCGGCTTGGTGGGATGATCTACCTCCGAGAATTCCGGTGAAGAGCGTGGTTGTATTTGATGTGAACCCATCCGTAACCGACTGGGTGTTGTACTTTGGTCCCTTGGATGGTTTCGAGCGACTATGCGAGGTCTTTATCCGACTGGAGGATGATACGAATAGCCTGGCCAAAGCTACAGCCACCCCAACAGCAAAAGTCACTGCGATCCCCAAGCCATCCAAAATCCCCCCCACCTCCACTCCCACTCCGGCCATGCAGCTCATCGCCGACAGCCAGGCCGACTTTTCCGGCAGCCAGGGCCAGAACAGCTGGGAGTACATGTTTGCAGCACGAGACACATTCAACTGGAAGCAAATGACCTTTGATGGTTCCTGTTATCGAGTTACGTCTGGAGAGCCCAAGATGGGCATTTGCGCCGATCAAGGCGCTCCAGGCGTGGCCGGCGACATTGCCTGGTTGTACAAGGCCGAGACCAGTGGCAGGCTGCTGTTCCGGGTTACCGCCCGCAAGGTTGAGGCCAGCGGAGATGACATTGAGATTCGCATCTATCGTCACACCAATCTGCTGCGAGAATGGGATTTGGATGAAGGGGATACGAAGGGATTTACCGAGCAGTTCGAGATCGATGCCGACGGTGGAGAGATGTTTTTCTTTGCGATGCAAGTCAGCTCGACTTGGCGGGAGTTCAAATACGATCCCAATGTGTTCCGAGTACAGATCTACGCAAAATCATGATCAGGTCAAGCAAATAGAAAAAAATGCAGTGCTCGTCAACTTGAGGAGGTTCAGGTGCATGAATCAAGTTTGCTACCTTGGCCAACTTTTCCTGAGGAACTAGCTATTGGTGAGTTGATTCAGAACTCGGAGAAATTTCGGGGTTTCTATCAAGGGGAAAGAGAGAAAATAGGCGGAATAATCTATTGGACTCAAGACTCCACTTTGCCAGATGGCATTGTTGCCCGATCGAGAAAGCGATGCTCCGGTGAACGAGTCATTCATTTACGGCGGATTCCGATACCGATTGAAGATGCTTTCACCGTTGCACACGAACTGGAACATCTCGTGCTTGATGCAGAAGGCTTTCCTGTGACTCTTCCTGAGCCTAATTCGGATTCTGACGCGGCGATCTCCTTGTGTGCAGCGATCAATAGTATGTTGTCACACCCAATCATCAATGCGAGGTTACAGGAATATGGGTTCGGTTGGCGAGAGTGCAAAGGAGTTTATGCGGCCATGATTTGTGAGTTCAAAAGGCTCCCTAGGCTAGCCTCAGGCGGCCATCACCCAATGGAACTGATATTCAACTACGTGACCCTGATACTCGATTTGGAGGCATTTAACAGGAAAGAAAAATACAAGCTCGAATTGTATTTTTGCTTGAGATATCCAGGTATTGCGGGCGAAGGCAAGAAGTTACGGAGTCTCATGAGGGAAACCGGATTCCAGACTCCTGTCAGGCAGTCTGAACTCATTATAATGATCCTTGATCATTATAGACTCTGGAGTATCTGCGACCTGCATTTGCAGTGAGGAACTATCCATCCTTCTTGCAATGCTGGAAAGTTCAGAGAATACATCTACTCTCTGATGAGCTTGTCTTGTCAGCGTAACTTCGAGAGAGCAAAAGGATTGTCGCCAGGGAAAAAGTCGAGCCCCTGGATTGCTCCAGAGACTCCTCTTTTCGGTGGGCGGGCGGCCTGCGGCGTGCTATTCAATTGTAGTGGCGCGTTGAGCGCTTAGAATGGCAGCAAATCTTCATCCTCCCCGCCGGGCGGCGGCTCACCTACGGGTGCTCCACCATTGCCCTCTCGGCTTTCGGCCCACCTCTGGTGGGCTAAGAACTTGACCGTGCGGGCCGTGACCGAGTCGCAGACTCGGCCTCGTACTGGCCCGGTGCTCGCCGTCGTTTCCGGTCCAGATGCGCGGGTTCTGGCTGCCGTCGCTGGCATCGCCGCGGAGCTCGCCCTCGACGAAGACCTGCGAGCCCTTCTCCAGGTACTGGTTCACCGCATCGGCCAGCTTGCGCCATGCGGTGACGCGGAACCAGGTCGTCAGCTCCCAGTTCTTGCCGTTGAGCGACTCTTTCCAGCCGGTGGGGCAACCGGTAGGCTTATCAGCGATGGAGGCCTGGAGGTCATGGTTTGGGGCGGCTGGTGAGTTTGCTTTTCGCCTTCTGCAGTGTGCGTCCGCCCTGACGGACGCACTATCGCATGTCAAAAGCCAAGAACTCCTAGATTATTTGTACACCGATTAGTTCCGCACTGCCGGCCCTTGTCGCTTATCTGCAAAGCGGCGATGCAACCATTTGACGTCAATGACGTTGTATGATAGAATAAGCCACACGCTTCTTAGTATAAGGAACATGTGGCTTATCTGCATATAGAGGTGCATCATGTTCGTCGATCGCCAGGCCGAGATGGCCTTCCTAAACTCAATCCTGGAACGCAAGCGTCCTACCGTTGCTCAATTCATCCTTCTGTACGGCCGGCGCCGTGTAGGCAAGACCGTTCTGCTTCGCCATTGGGCTGAGCAGGCAGGCATCCCCCACACCTACTGGGCCGCCGAGAAGGAACCGGCTGCCCTGCAGCGGCGCAAGCTATTCGCCCGCCTCCTGGGCGTCGAGCCGGCTCGGGCGGCTGCCTTTGACTCGTGGGCCGACTGCTGGCAGGCCATCGCTGCCTTCCTCGGTGACCGCCGCCATATCCTTATCCTGGACGAGTTCACCTATGCCGTCGAATCGGACCCGGCCATGCTCTCCTCGCTCCAACATGCCTGGGATCAGCAGTTTAAGGACTCTCAAGTCGTGCTGGTACTGTGCGGCTCGCACGTCCACACCATGGAGACCCTCCAGGCTCGCCAATCGCCTCTTTTTGGCCGACTGACCGGCCAGTGGTGGCTGCAACCCCTGCCCTTTGCCGCCCTGCAGGAGTTCCTGTCCGACTGGTCGGTCGAGGAGCGAGTGGCCGCCTACGCCGTCGTCGGCGGCGTGCCTGCCTACCTGGAGTGGCTGGACCCGGCCCTCTCGCTGAGCGACAATGTGCGCCAGGTCATCCTGGCGCCGGGCAGCATGTGGGTCGCCGAGCCCACCTTTCTCCTGTACGACGAGGTACGCGAGCCGGCTACGCATCTGGCCATCCTCAAGGCTATCGGGGCGGGCAATCATACCCTGGCCGAGGTCTCGGACGCCGCCCTGGTGAGCAAGGCTCACCTTTCGGCCTATCTGGCCCGTTTGCAGGAGCTCCGGCTGGTGGAGCGGCGGCTGCCCGTTACTGTCCCTCCAGCCAAGCGGCGCCGCGCCCGGACCGGTCGTTATCACCTGTGCGACCCTTACTTCCGTTTCTACTTTCGCTTCCTCGCGCCAAATCAGGATGAGCTGGCTTACCGCCCGGAGCTTGTCCTGCCCCGCCTCCAGGAGGGGCTGCGCGCTTTTGTGGGCATGACTGCCTTCGAGGAACTGAGCCGCCAGTGGGTCGCCGAGCAGGGACGGGCTGGCAAGCTCCCCCTGGCGATCCAGGAGGTGGGGAGTCATTGGAGCCGCACGGTTCAGGTAGACGTGGTAGCCGTCAGCTGGGCGGAGCGGGCCATTCTACTGGGAGAGTGCAAGTGGGGCACCGACGCCGTAGACCGGGCGGTGGTCCGCGAACTGCTGGAGAGAAAAACATCCAAGGTGCTAAAAGACCTGCCCGAAGAAGGCGCAGGTTGGCGCGTCCACTATGCCTTCTTTGCCCGCGCCGGCTTTACCGAGGCAGCCCAGGCCGAGGCCAGGTCGGCCGGTGCGCAGCTGGTGAACCTGGCGACCTTGGACTCGGACCTGAGACGCACGCTGACAAATCCGTAAGCAAACGTCTATTCTCAGCCGGGTAGGACAGGAAAAAAGATGAGCCCCTGGATTGCTCCAGAGACTCGCCTTTTGCGTGGGCGGCTGGCCTGCGGTGATGGCCCTATTCAGTTTTCGATGCGATGCTCAGTCGCAACTAGAATGGGAGAGCGTCGTCATCCTC
>CAYVLO010000353.1:0-4113 GCA_964452125.1 uncultured Anaerolineaceae bacterium
GCGCCCGGTCATGCTCGTCGCGGCGGGCGACGGACCGGCCACGAATTTCGCGAATGGCTTGCCGTCTGCGCCGTAGGGGCGCGGCATGCCGCGCCCCCACAAATGCGCTGCGGTGCACAGAGGCGCGCCTCTAAGGACCAAAGTCGACCATCGCTTCACCGCACGCCAGACCTCCGAGTTCTTGGAGAACTCGGAGGTCTTGACGCCCACACTCACCCGGACGACAGTTTCTATCTGGGGGGGGCAGCACGATCGGACGGCGGCCCTACGACGGGCGGGAACCGACCACCGCCTCGGCCTCCACCTCAACCCAATACTCGTCGCCCACCAGATCGGCCTGCACCAGCGTGTTGGCCGGCTGGATCTCGCCGAACCGCCGGCCATGGGCCCGGGCTACCGCTTCCCAGTCGGCCAGGCGGCGCACATACACCCGCGTCCGCACCACATCCTCCAATCGCCCGCCCAGCGATTGAATCGCGCCCTCGATCTTGTCGACGGCAAAATGAAACTGGGCCGCCGCATCCGACCCGCCGATGGCCCGGTCGCGGTGGGTGGCCGTGGTGCCCGAAACCAGGATCCGGTCGCCACTGCGCACGGCCCGGCTGTAGCCAGCCATCTGCTCCCAACCGGTGCCGCTGACCACCTGGCTGCGCCCCTCGCCCCGCGATTGCACCGGAAAGGGGGCGGGCAGCGAGTCGAGGTGGTGGCTGAGATCGCCCGAGGCGGTGAGGAAGGGCGGCTTGCGATATTCGTCGCCGCAATCGCCGGGGACGGGGGTCATTTTCGACAGGGCCGCTTCGATCTCGGCGCGGCTGGTCTCGTCCAGCGAGAACTCGAACAGGCGCTGGTTGTCGGCGATATGCTCGCTCTGGCCCAGGCGCGCGCCCACGATGACCCCGGCTACGGCCGGCTGCTCGAGGATCGTCCGCGTGGCGACGTTGGCCATCGACACCCCGTGGCGCCGGGCCACCCTGTCGAGGGTGTGGAGCAACTCCTGGAACCGATCCCATCCCCCGGCCACCTCGATATAGCGCCGGTACTTCATCTGCGACCAGGTGTCGAGGCTATCCAGCCCCGGGTCGGGCTGGCCCAGCCAGCGCTCGGTCAGAAACCCCCCGGCCACAGTGCCAAAGGCCAGCAACTTGATGCCGTGCTTCAGGCAGAACTCGGTCATCGGGCCGCGGGCGCGCTGGTCCAACAGCGAAAAGCAGACCTGATTGGACACGATCTCAACGCCGCTGTGGACGGCGACGCTCAGGTGGGCCGTGTCAAAGTTGGTCAATCCCAGGTGGTGGATCAGCCCTTCTTCCTTGAGTTCCTGAAGCCAAAAGAGGCAATCGAGCCAGCTTGGATCGGCATAGTACCAGGTGTGGAATTGCAGCAGGTCCAGGCGGTCGACCTGCAACCGGTCGAGGGAGATCTGGACGGCCTCGCGAACGTCCTCTTTGGTGATAGCGCCCGGTTTGGGCACCCATTTGGTCAGCGTCTGCAACGAGGCGCCGGGGCCGAGGCGGCGGCGGCACAGGCCGGCGATCACCTCGGCCGAGCCATAGTGGTCGGCCATGTCAAAGGTCGTAAAGCCGGCCTGGACATAGGGCGCCATGGCGGCCGCAGCGGCCTCCAGATCCACGACGCGGTCGTCGCGTTCCATGTCGGCAATCTGCCACAGACCGGTCAATACGCGCGAAATGGTGAAATCCTCTGCCAGGGCAATTCGTGGGATGGTCATGGTTGGGTTTCCTCTCGGTAAGAATTGGGCCAGGCCTATTATGCAAGCGCAAGAGCGATTTGTCAAGCAGGCGTCCCGGTAGATCGGCCACGAATTTCACGAATTTCACGAATGGCCTGTCCCATGCGATGAATGGGGGTGGTCTGCCGTGCCCACATTCTTGTAAGGGCGGGTCTGAGACCCGCCCTTACCCACCCGGGCGACGGTTTCTATGTCTAGCAGCCTGTCGGAGAGGGTTGTCATTCTGAGGAACGGAGGCGGCAAAGCCGCCGGAGCGACGAAGAATCTCGCCATTAGATCCCATTTGACAGCCGAAAAGCGAGATTCTTCGGCCCCTTCGGGGCCTCAGAATGACAAAATAGACGGCGTTTTGCCTCGGTGGTTTTCTCTCCGACAGGCTGCTAGTGGGGGCCCTGCCTTGGCAGGGCCCATGCTGCCGCGCCCCGATCCATGCAGGCCGTCCTACCAGGCGCCCTCGCCGACTTGCCGAATTTCGCGGCTGTGGTAGAATAGCGCCCGGCAAAGCGGCCCCCGTGGTCGCTTTTTCATGTGCCAGGCGGATGCCTCAGGAGGACGCGAGTGAGAATTGGAATTATCGGGCTGCCCAACAGCACCAAAACGACGATATTTAACGCCCTGACCCACAGCCAGGTGGAAACGACCGCCTTTAGTTCGGGCAAGGTCGAGACCCACGAGGCCACGGTCCGCGTGCCCGACCCCCGGGTGGATCGGCTGGCCGAGATGTTCCGGCCGCGCAAGGTCACCCATGCCCAGATCGTGTACAACGACATCGCCGGCCTGCGCGTCGGCATCGGCCAGGAAGGGGGGCTGAGCGGGCCGCTGCTGAACGCCGTCAGTCAGAACGATGCCTTTTTGCACGTGGTCCGTACTTTTCAGGACGAGAATGTGGCCCACCCCAACGGCGACGTCGATCCCGCCCGCGACCTGGCGGCGATGGACTTTGAACTGCTGTTCTCCGATCTGATGATCGTCGAGCGCAGCCTGGAGCGGGTGGGCCAGCGCTTGGCCAAGAAAAAGGCGTACGCCGAGCGCCCCGGCGACGAGGTTCAGCAGGAGCTGCTCCTCCGGCTCAAGACGGCGCTGGAACAGGAAACGCCCGTCCGCGACCTCGACCTGACGCCCGAAGAGCAGACCCTGACCCGCGGTTACCAGTTCCTGACCGCCAAGCCGGTGCTGGTGGTGTTGAACGTGGGCGATGGCGGCAGCCTGGATCCTGCCGATCACCTCGTCTACGCGCACAAGCACTCGGCGATGATCGGCCTGCGCGGCGGCCTGGAAATGGAGATCGCCCAACTTGACGCCGAAGAGCAGGCCCTCTTTTTGCAGGAATATGGCATTTCCGAGCCGGGGCTGAACCGCATGATCCGGCAGAGCTACCAACTGCTGGGTCTCCATTCCTTCTTTACCGTGGGCGAGGACGAAGTGCGAAGCTGGACCATCCCGGTGGGGGCCACGGCGCTCGAGGCAGCCGGCGCCATCCACAGCGACCTGGCCCGCGGCTTTATCCGCGCCGAAGAGATTGGCTACGACGATCTGATGGCCGCCGGGTCGTTGGATGCGGCCCGCAAAAAGGGCGTGATGCGCCTGCAGGGCCGGGATTATGTGGTCAAAGACGGCGATGTGCTCTCCATCCGCTTTAACGTCTGATTGCAGCGCAGCCCATCCGCACCCACCGGTGACTGGAGGCCTCCGAGGTCGTTTCGACCTCGGAGGTCTTTGGCGTAAGGCCTTGGGGCGCTTGTAGCCACGCATCGTCCGGTAGCGCTCCTTCACCCACCAACCAATCGCACGCTCACAACCGTTGTTTGTCCCGTCTACTGTCTCCCCGTGCGGCCCTTCCCATATTCGGTAGCGTGTTAGCCGCCGCCATAGATTCCAACGATCCAAGAACAAGAGCCGCAAGCGATAGGCGACAGACGCCTTCTCCCCTTTCTTTGGCGGCGCAGCTTTCACATAGCGCTGATGCATTTCGCCCAATTCATCTTCGTCTTCCAACGCTTGCTCGGGGGTGACGTCGATATCAGCCAGCGAGCCGTCCTGGTCCCCCTTTGCCTGCTCCCCGAAATTCTCAACCAGCACCTCGGTGTGGCGCTTGACGTGGCTCTTGCACACTTGATCCATTCCCAACTCATCGGCCACGGCCTTCAAGGCATCGGCCTGGGTACAAACGGAACGTTCGGTGGCAGCGCAGACACTGGTAGCGATGAGCCGTGACGGAGTCGTACCGCGTGTCCTTCAACGGCTTGTCGACTTTTTGATGATGTCTGAAATGCTTGCCCCCGCAGCCTGCGTACGGGCATACTGCCGGGATCTCGATCTCGCCAGGCTCGACTCGGGGTAGAATCAACTGCAATCGCATGTTT
>CAYVLO010000354.1:0-4101 GCA_964452125.1 uncultured Anaerolineaceae bacterium
CAAGCGAAAACGCCGGGCAGGTGGGCGACCGCCCGGTTCGGGCCAGTCGCCTCAAGTGTAATGGAGTAGCCAAGTGTAATCCGTTCGATGGCGCCTGTGTGGGCCCAAGATCGTTGCTCTGAAGAAAATGAAAGCATTGGGTGGAGGTTCATGCTAACGAAGCATATTGGAGTAGATTTGGGTACGGTGAATGTCCTTGTCTGGGTGAAAGGCAAGGGCATTGTTCTACAAGAGCCCTCGGTGGTGGCTATCGCTATCAACGACAACAAGATCGTGGCAGTGGGCAACGAGGCGCGGACGATGTTGGGTCGCACTCCAGATACCATTGAGGTGGCGCGCCCCCTCCGCGATGGCGTCATTGCCGACTATGTGGTCACTGAGGCCATGTTGCGCTATTTCATCGACAAAGTGGTGGGCAGCTTTCGCCTGGTCAAGCCGTTGATCGCCATCAGTGTTCCGGTGGGTGTGACAAGTGTGGAGAGCCGGGCTGTTCACGATGCGGCCCTTCAGGCCGGCGGTCGAGAAGCCTATCTCATCCCCGAGCCGTTGGCGGCGGCATTGGGGGCCGGTATGCCCATCAATACACCGACGGGCAACCTGGTGCTCGATGTGGGTGGGGGTACGAGCGAGGCAGCCGTCATTTCGGTGAACGGCATTGTGCAGTATGCCTCGGTGCGCGTCGGCGGCAATCGCATCGACGAGGCCATCATTGCGTACGTCAAGCGCAAATACAATCTGATGATCGGCGAGCAGACCGCTGAAGAGGTCAAGATCGGGATTGGCAGCGCCATTGCGGTGGAAGAAGAGATGTACCAGGAAGTGAGGGGTAGGGATCAGGTCACGGGTCTGCCCAAAACCATCCGTCTATCCACAGGTGAGGTGACCGAGGCCATTGCCGAGCCTATGGCGTCGATCGTGGGTGTGATCAAGAGCGTCCTGGAAAAAACCCCGCCTGAGCTGGCAGCCGACGTCATCGATCGCGGGATTGTGATGACCGGAGGCGGCGCTCTCTTGCGCGGCTTTGACAAATTGCTGACCAAAGAGACCGGGGTACCCTGCTACGTGGCCGACAACCCGTTGGCCTGTGCCGCATTGGGCGCAGGCAAAGCCCTGGAAAATTATGAGGTGATCAAGCGTAGCTTGCCCTCGTATTAATCGGCCGTTTGCCGAGACCTGTGAAACCGGATGCCCCGCCAGAGCATGTACGCCTCTGGCGGGGCATGAATTTTTCGTTAAAGGGCAATTTAGAGGTAATAGGTCATCCGTTGTAGGTGGATCGAGGGATCAAAATACTGCACGCGCACGCCGCTGGGGACGGTCACCGTGATAGGCGCATAGTTCAGGATGGCCTTGACGCCGCCCTCAACCAGTTGATCGACCACGACCTGAGCCGCATCGGCCGGGACGGCGACGATGGCAATCTTGATCTCTCTCTGTCGGACGATCTCGGCAAGGTGAGCGGTATCATAGATCTCGAGGTGCCCCAGGCGACGGCCGATTTTTTGGGGGTTGTTGTCGCATACACAGGCCACTCGAAAGCCGCGCCCTTCGAATCCTCCATAGTGAACGATGGCATGCCCCAGGTCGCCGGCCCCCACCAGTACCATATCCCACAGGCGGTCCACTTGGAGGATGCTTTTGAGTTGATCCCGCAGATAGGCGATGTCGTAGCCCATGCCCTGTTTCCCGAACTCGCCGAAATGGGAGAGATCCTTGCGTATCTGAGCAGAGCTGATCCCAAGTCGCTCGGCAAGGTCTTTGGACGCTGTGATTGTGTGGCCTTCTTCCAGCAAGCGGGTGAGCGCTCGAAGATAGATGGGTAAGCGTCCAATGACAATATCGGATACAGGTTTGGCCATTCTCTCACCTCCTGGGGTCGATAAGACTTGTGAAATGGTGCACAGAGCGCGACCCCATGATACCACAATCGGCTATGAAGTGCAAGTTGCCCCGTCAATGGTTGAGAATGCCGGTCGATGGTATCCAAGCGATAGGGCCCTAGCAGCTTGTCGGAGAGAAAACCACCGAGGCAAAACGCCGTCTATTTTGTCATTCTGAGGCCCCGAAGGGGCCGAAGAATCTCGCTTTTCGGCTGTCAAATGGGATCTAATGGCGAGATTCTTCGTCGCTCCGGCGGCTTTGCCGCCTTCGTTCCTCAGAATGACAACCCTCTCCGACAGGCTGCTAGGCGCGCTTGGACTTTTCCTGCAACTCGTACAGCTTGCTGATGGCCTCCAAAGGCGACATGCTGCTTACGTCCAGGGACTTGATCTCTTGGACCAGGGCATTGTCCACGCCAAAGAGAGGGAGTTGCCGCACCTCGATGGTGCGCGGCGTGGAGCCGGGCGCGCGGGCTTCTTGTTCCAGTTCCTGGAGAATTTCCTCAGCGCGGCGGATGACCGGTTTGGGCAGCCCGGCCAACTGGGCGACGTGGATCCCATAGCTTCGGTCGGCGCCCCCTTCTACAATGCGCCTCAAAAACACCACCCGGTCTTTTTCTTCAGCTACCGCCACGTTATAGTTGCGAACGCGGGGGAGCAGGTCGGCGAGCTGCGTCAGCTCGTGATAGTGGGTGGCAAAGAGGGTCTTGCAGCGCAGGTTGGGGTGGTTGTGGATATACTCGACGACGGCCCAGGCGATCGAGATGCCGTCGTAGGTGCTTGTGCCGCGACCCACCTCGTCCAGGATCAGGAGACTGGACGACGTGGCGTGATTGAGCAGGTTGGCTGTCTCGATCATCTCCACCATAAAGGTCGATTGCCCGGCGCTGATCTCATCCTGGGCCCCAATACGGGTAAAGATCCGGTCGACCAGTCCGATGCGCGCCTGGTCAGCAGGCACAAAAGAGCCGATCTGAGCCATGAGGACAATCAGCGCGACCTGGCGTAGAAACGTGGACTTGCCCGCCATGTTGGGGCCAGTGATAATCAGGATCGACTGATCCTCCGAAAACAGTACGTCGTTGGGAACAAAAGGCTCTTCCCGTTGGGTGATCTCGACCACGGGGTGCCGCCCGGCAACGATGTGCAGGTCTCGGGACTCGACCAGTTCGGGCCGGACGTAGCGGTGCATCAGGGCCACTTTGGCAAGGGAGGCAAAAGCGTCGAGTTGGGCAATCGTTTCGGCGACGGTTAGTAGCCGGCTGGCTGCTGCCGCCACCTGCTCCACCACCTGACGAAAAATCCGGTCCTCGATGTCGGCGATCCGTTCCTGCGCGTTGAGGATCAGCGATTCGTATTCCTTCAGGTCAGGGGTAATGTACCGTTCGGCGTTCACCAGGGTCTGCTTGCGGATATAATCCTCGGGCACCCTTTCGGCGTGGGTCTTGGTCACCTCCAGATAGTATCCAAAGACCTTGTTGTATCCCACCTTGAGGTTGCGGATTCCGGTCCGTTCCCGTTCCCTCTTTTCCAGATCGGCCACCCACGATTTGGCATCGCGCGAGGAAGCAATGACGTGGTCCAGCTCAGCGGAAAACCCAGCGCGGATCACTCCGGTGGCATCGGAACTGGTGGGTGGGGGATCGGCGATGGCGTCGGCGATCAATTCGACCACGTCGGTGCACCGGTCGAGGGCGTGCACCGAGTCCAGAAATCCACCTTGGTTGTCCATGGCAGCCGCTGCCTCTTGAATCGCGGGCAGGGCCTCCAGACTTTGCCTCAAGCCCACCAGGTCCCTGGGACGGCAAATGCCCTGGACGGCCCGGTTTGTCAGCCGCTCCAGGTCGGCGATCTCTTTGAGAGCGGTTCGAATCCGGGTGCGGTTCGGGGTGTCATTCACGAGAGCTTCTACGGCATCGAGGCGCCCCTGGAGGTCGGGTAGGTGCAGCAGGGGCTGATTGATCCACTTGCGGAGCAGTCTCCCGCCCATGCTGGTTTTGGTATCGTCCAGTACGCCCAGAAGGGAGCCCTGTGTGGAATCGTTGCGCAGGGTTCCAGTCAGCTCCAGGTTGCGGCGGGTGGAAGCATCCAGGGTCATGAATTGGGCCGTGGAATAGGTGCTGAGATTCGACAACTGGCTCAGCCGGGCGCGCTGGGTCTCCCGCAGGTAATGCAAGAGTCCCCCCGCGGCGCGCACCGCCAGGGGCAACCCTGCCAGCCC